>DATIXX010000010.1 GCA_035518095.1 Burkholderiales bacterium
ATCTTCGTAAAGCGACTGACTCCAAGGCCGAGGATGATGCTCCAAATATCCTAGATCGGAGAGTTCTGCATCCTTAGAACACTCGTAGCCTCCACTATCTACGAATACTACCTCCGCAAAGGTAATCGAGGAAGGGACGTAGTCGTAGTAGATGTCATATGCGCTCACCAGTAAACAATCTGTAATCGCTTCTTCCATCGTCTTAACGATTTTTTCGACGTCAGGAAATCCTTTACTCGAGAACGATGGAACTATCAAAGGAGTATGAACCACTTCTCGTCCGCGATAACGAACCACCCTTCTAGATGCTAACAGTTCAGTGCTGTCCGGTCCCGACATGAGTTGCACTCCCCACAAGGCGGGTTATGTCCCCGCTCACAACTGTATGTCTTACCTAATGGTAAATCATGGTCACGACAATATCGAACAACATCTGCTTTAATCCACGTCAAAAAAGGTGCAATTACAGAAATTCGCCCGTTTGTGTACTCCTGTACGAGCTCATTGATTCTAGTGACAAACCTCTCGGAACAATCGTAGTATGGTGTGCCCGCATGCACTCCTAGGGCAATTACACCAGTGTTCAGATCACCATATGTGAGCGCCCCAGAGACTAATAACCCATTCCTGCCAATAATTTCGCCTGCAGAAAATTGTAAGTGTGATTTAACACATAATTCGTGAAGGTCAATTTGTAGCCATTCAGCTATTTTTTTTGCAGCCAATTTTTCCAGTTCGGATGCCGCCTGACCATAGTCAACAAATAGTCCTCTCACATAGTTCTTTTGGTCTTTAAGTAACAATGCACATGCAGCAGAGTCGATGCCCCCACTGAGCAAGACTATTGCATTAGTCATTTGCGGCTCTAAACATCTGTGTTGGGCGAAAACACAATGAGATCATAGGCGAATTTTTTACTACTTCAATTTGCCTGGTCGGCAACCTTAAATAACCCACTCCCGCCACCTTTAAGTAATGAAAAGTATAGACCTAATTTCACCGGCCGGTTGTCGAGCGCGTGAACGACTGGTTTGTGCCTGACTGGAAGCAAGACTGTTGCCCGATGCAAACTAGCCGCGGTTCTAGCTCGAGTAAAATTTTCCCCTGAGGATGAGAAAGGAATGGTGACAAGGTAAAATATGTTGCTGTCCGATGACTAAACCACAACAAGCGATGAGTGCAGCACGTCTGGTAGGCGATACGCTATGACCGATCTTCCCCATATATATAAAGTCAAGACTTTCTCGCAGGCCGAAGGAGACGTGACTGCCGAAGGCGAAGGGCTTCCTTCGCTGGCAATCAACGCGCCGGCTCAGTTCGGCGGCCCGGGAAATCGCTGGTCCCCTGAAATGCTGCTGGTCGCGGCCGTGGCCGATTGCATTGTGCTTACGTTTCGCGCCATCGCGCGCGCTTCGAAATTCGCGTGGACTCATCTTTCCTGCGAGGTCGAGGGGACGCTAGATCGAGCTGATCATGTAACCCAGTTCACGCAGTTCGCTGTCCGAGCCACGCTCACTGTGCCAGCCGGGATGCGCGAAGAGCTCGCGCTCCGCCTCCTGAAGAAGGCGGAGGAAACCTGTCTTGTCACGAACTCCCTCAAGGTCAAGCCCACGCTTGATGCCCGTATTGTCGTCGCGCCCTGATAAAGAGCTTTGCCGAATTCAGCGGTTGTTGCTTGATGCGGAGCGGCTTTTCGCTACTGGGCGGTGAGCCCGCCATCGACTAAAAGCGAATGGCCGGTCACGAACGATGCCTTGTCCGAGCAAAGCCAAACCACTGCATTAGCGACTTCTTCCGCCGTGCCGATTCGCCCTATGGGATGCATTGCGCCCATCTGCGCTTTGGCTTCCGGGTTGTTGGCGACATGCGCCAGCATATCGGTTTCAATGGCAGCGGGGTTCACCGCGTTGACGCGAACGCCTAGTTTCGAATATTCCAGCGCAGCCGTCTTAGTGAGCCCGATAACCGCATGCTTGCTCGCGATATAAATTCCGAGCCCGGGAAACGCGACGACGCCGGCGACCGATGACATGTTCACAATCGCGCCGCCTCCATGCTTGAGCATTTCAGGAATTTCGTATTTCATCGATAGCCACACGCCCTTGACGTTGATATCAATGACGTGGGCAAACGTTTCCTCGGTCTGCTCGACCAGCGGCCCCGGTTTTGGCTCGATTACTCCCGCGTTGTTGAACGCGTAATCCAGCCGCCCGTAGGTTGCCACGGTTTTTTCCACCATTGTTTTGACTTCGGCGGCTTTAGCTACGTCGGTCTTGATAAAAAAGCCGTCGCTGCCTGCCTCCCTGATAAGGCGGACGGTTTCCTCGCCTTCCTTGACGCGGCGGCTCGCCACCACAACTTTTGCGCCCTCGCGGGCAAATGCCACTGCAGTTGCCCTGCCGATTCCCGCGCTGCCTCCAGTCACAATCGCCACTTTTCCTGTAAACATTGCCATTTCACACCTCCTTCATAGTCCATTCCCCCAGCCTTTCAGCAGCGGGATATAAAATTCAAACTGGATTGCGGCGCCCGGCCTTAAAACTTCTCCGCCCACGGCCGCAGATCGAGTTCGAGCGTCCACGCGCTCCGCCTCTGGCGATAAAGCTGGTAGTAGGATTCCGCAATATCCGCGGGGTCGAGCACTGCATCCGGGCCGAGCTCATTTGTGCGGTCACCCGGACGCTCTGATGCGATCTGGCCGTCAATGACTACGTGAGCCACGTGAATACCCCTGGGCTGGAGCTCGCGCGCCATGCTCTGGGCGAGTGCCCGCAGGCCAAATTTGCCCACGGCGAGATTGTGGAACATCGCGCTGCCGCGCAGGCTGGCGGTGGCGCCGGTGAAGATGATGGTGCCGCCCGGCGCGCCGCCTACGGGATTTCCAAGCATCAGCCGCGCCGCCGCGCGACCCACGTAGAATCCGCCCAGGCAGCCCACCTTCCAGCAACGCTCGAAATCTTCGGCGGTCGTTTCCAGGATGCCTTTGCGGAGGAACGCGCCTGCGTTGTAGACCACCAAGCGCGGAACGCCGAAATCCTTCTGCACCCGGCTGAACAGCGTTTCAACCGACTCTTCACTGACGACGTCGCAATCGTAGTTGCGCGCCCGCACTCCCAGGCGCGTGAGTTCGTCCACGAGCGACTTGAGCTTTTCCCCGTGGCGGGCGGCCACCGTTACGCTCATGCCGGCGCGCGCGAAGCGCCGCGCCAGAGCGCTGCCCAAACCCGGACCGACACCTGTTACCAATGCAACTTCGGCACTCATGGATCATCTCCCGGTCTCACGCTCTCCGATCGAGGGCGAAGACTTTATATTTTAAAGCTACGAACGTTCGCCGGAAATGTTTGACCTGCGACCCTGTCCGAACAGAATCCTTCTGGACTCTTCGGTAATCACGTTGGACGTGTTGACTTTCTCGGCGACCTGGTAAGCGCGCTGCACCGCGGGCCGCGCCCGGATCGTTTCGAACCAGCGCTTCACATTGGGAAACGTATCCAGGTCGATTCCCTGGCGCTTGTGGGGCACGGTCCAGGGATATGCCGCCATGTCCGCGATCGAGTAATCGCCGGCAATGAACTCGCGGCCGGCAAGCTGCGTATTCAGCACATCGTAGAGCCGCTCGGCTTCTTTCAGGTAGCGTTCGATCGCGTAGGGAATTTTCTCCGGCGCATACGTCAGGAAATGATGATTCTGGCCGAGCATCGGCCCAAGGTTTGCCATCTGCCAGAACAGCCACTGCAGGGTGTCGAAACGGACGCGCAGATCCGGCGACAAAAACCTGCCGGTCTTCTCCGCCAGATATTGCAGGATCGCGCCCGACTCGAACACGCTCAGCGGCGGACCGTCATCAAGAGGCGCATGATCGACGATGGCGGGTATCCTGTTGTTGGGCGATATTTTGAGAAACTCAGGATGGAACTGGTCGCCCATCGAAATGTTCACCGGCTTGATGGTGTACGCGACGCGCGCTTCTTCCAGGAAAATGGTGATCTTATGCCCGTTGGGCGTGGTCCAGTAGTAAAGATCAATCATGGTTCGGGATCCTTTTGTTCAGTTTTCCACTCCCGCCAGCCTTGCAGCAGCGGGAAATAAAGTCCCAGTTTGATTTCGCGCTTGTCGAGCAGTTTCATAACGGCGGCGTATTGCTCGAGCTGCTTCCGGTAACGCTCCTGTTCGCGGTCGAGGAACGCTTCAAGGTCGGCCCCTTCGTGGGTGCTGGCTTTATAATCCACGATCCAACGCGCGCCCTGCTCATCCACAAACGTCCGGTCAATCCTGACATCCACCAGTTCGCCCTCGAGCACGCCGGTGAGCCGCCATTCGCTGTGGGCTTCGCGCTTGCTGCCGAGCAGCCAGCGCCCGCGCTTGTCCTCCAGAGTTCGGACCAGCGCCACGCCAACCCGCTCCACCGCGGCGTTGATTTCCTCTTGCGGCACGCCCAGGCGTTCAAGCTCGGATTTGAATGATGGGCGCAACATCTCGATGCGGCCGCCGTTCCAGTTCTGTTTTTGCTCTTCGTCGCCGATCACCTGCAGCCAGCGGTGCACCACCGTTCCCACATGCTTCGCGGTTTCGGAAGCCCACGAAAATTCGACTTCGTCATGCGGACTCTTCGCTTCGTACGCGATTTCAGCGCGCGGCTTCCATGCAATTCCTTCAGGCGGCGCCGGAAGCCGCCAATCGGGTACAAAGCGGCGGATTACCGCAGTGGGCTCCAGCTTAAGCAATTCGGCGGACTCAGTGCGAACCGTTTGAGGCGCCTGCGCCGCTTTTTCGAAATCAGCCTGCACCACGGGCCACAGGCGCTCAAGCAGCGAATTCGATCTGGGCTTGAGGCTCTTTCCATTCCAATCCACCTGGCCTATCAGATGCAGACGCGTTTTGGCGCGCGTCGCCGCGACATAGATGAGCCGCGCGTCTTCATGTGCCTCCTTCACGTCATCAATCCGGTCGAGGTAACGGTAAATCTCATCGGTGCGCTCGCTCGCTTCCTTGATCGGCGCGAGCAGCAGGTCGGATGCCGCGTGCGTGCGCGGCCGCTCGAGCCAGATCAATAACCGCTGCTCTTTGCGCGGTGGAGCGTATCCCAACCCGGGCACAATCACGGTATCGAACTGCAGTCCTTTCGCCTTGTGCATGGTCATGACCTGCAGCCGCGCATCCGCTCTGGTATCCGGCAGCGCGTAGAGCGCCGCGGCGCGTTCGGCGAGCATTTCCATCTGGGGCAGATCGCCGCCCTGTTCCAGCTCTTCGACAAGCTTGAGGAAAACTTCGGCATCCTCGAGGTCCGTTTCGTCTTCAGCGCACGCGGGACCGCCCAGCGCAAGCCACGCGCCTTCAATCCAGCGCCGGAGCGGCTCGCGCCTGCGCTGCGCGAGCGCCGCGCGGAGCTCATCGCGCACACGCGTCAAGCGCTTGCGGCCGCCTTCGGATAAACGCGCGATCGCGACGCCGTCGTTCATAAGATCCCAGACGGTCCGATCATGGTCGTGGCCGGCGAGCGCATTCAGATCCGCGAGCGTCATTCCGCACCACGGCGCGCGCAGCAACGCAAGCCACGCGATGCGATCCGCAGGGTGAACCAGCGCGCGGGTGAGCGCGAGCAAATCCTGCACCACCGGGCGATGCCCGAGCTGCTCGATTTCGATGGCCTGAAACCGGAGCCCCGCGTCTTTGAGGCGCGGCGCGATTTGCGCAAGATGCGCGCGGTTTCTCACCAGAATTGCGGTGGTTCGTTCCGGATCATCAGCGCGGGCGGCTTGCACCAGATTTAAGACCAGATCGGCTTCCGCTTCGCGGTCCATTGCCAGCATGGGATGCAGCGTCACCGCTTCTTTCCCCGTTGCGGGATGCACGCCATCGGAAGCGACGAAGGGCACCGCGCCGCTCGCCAAATCTTCCTCATCGGGAAGCACGGTCGCGAAGGTCTTGTTTACCCAGTCGACGATACCTTGCTGCGAGCGGAAATTAAGCGCGAGCGTCAGCGGCTCGAGCCTGATTGCGCCGATGCCTTCGCGCCGCGCGCGCAGATACAGCCCCACTTCGGCTTCGCGGAAGCGGTAGATTGATTGCATCGGGTCGCCCACTACAAAAAGAGTACGGCCGTCGTTCGCCTGCCAACCCGCGGTAAGGCGTTCGAGCAATTCAAACTGGCTGAAAGACGTGTCCTGGAATTCATCCACCAGGATGTGGCGGATGCGGCAGTCCAGCGCAAGCGCAAGATCGGTGGGATTGTCCGGCTCGCCCAAGGCGCGTACCGCGGCCTGCGCCACCTGCGTGAAATCCACTTTGCCGCGTTCGCGAAACAGCACTTCGAGCTGCGCCACCGCAACCGGGAGCAGCGCGGCCAGAGCATCCACGATTTCCCACTGAGCATCGGTGTAAGCAGCGGGCGGCAGGATGCGCGTTTCATCCAGCAGCTCGATAAAGGTGCGGTGATCGGAAAGCAGCGCAATTAAAGCTCTGAGGCGCCGCTTCATATCCTCGCGCATTTGTTTTTCCGGACCTTTGGCTTTCGCCGGCGCGGGAAAGCCTTCATCTTCGGTGATGCGCGAGCGCAGTGCACCGGCGCTGGTGAGCACAAGCGCTGCAATCCCGCGCCAGCGGGAAAGATCTTCAAGCGCCGTTCCGGGAAGTTTTTTCATTCCGCGGCACGCGGCAATGGGCGCGTCGTTGCCTGCGGCGGCAAGATTTTCAGCGGCGTAAGCGGCGAGCGCGACAAGTTCCGGCCGCGCGTCCTGAGGCATGAGCTCTGCGAGTCTTGCGAGCGCGTCGCGGGTTACATCGGCGAGCGCGGTTTCCAGCGTCCCCTGCTCCAGGCGCGGCGAAGCCTGGTCCGCGACATGACGCAGCCATTGGTCGCGCCGCTTGAGCATGCCGGCGATCAGTTCCCGCGCCTTGTCCATATCATTGTCGAGATGACGCAGCACACGCGCCACAAGCTCCGACCATTGTTCCTTCGAATCGAGCCCGTCGAGCGTGCGCTGCGCGGCTTCTAGGTGAAGTTCCTCGGCTTTTTCCAGGATTGCGGGCTGCGCGCCGAAGCCGGACAGCACAGGCAGGTGGCGCGTGAGCCACGCGCACAGCGAGTCTATGGTTTCAATTCGCAGCCGCCCAGGATTGTGCGCGAGCGACCAAGACGTTTCCGCATCGCGCGCGGCGACCGCCTTTGCGAGCTCGCGGGTGGTTTTCTCATGGGGTTTTTCGGGCGGCGCCGCGCTATCCGCCGATGCCAGGGCGGCAAGCACGCGGTTGCGCATTTCGGTCGCAGCTTTTCGAGTGAACGTAATAGCGATGATTTCCTCGGGCGCTTCCACGCGCCCTAGCAGCGCCAGGTAGCGCTGAATCAAGAGTTCCGTCTTGCCCGATCCCGCCGGGGCCTGCACGATGAACGAATGCGCGACATCGAGCGCGCGCTCGCGGGCGCGCGCGTCGGCGGCGGCGCGCGATTCATTCATCGTTTTCTTCCGCGTCAGCCACCGGACCGCGGTCCATGATTTCCTTTACCCGGCACAACGGGCCCAAGTCGCATTCGCGGCAGGTTTGCGGATAATCTTTCGGCGAAACGTCGGCCCGGCCATCGAGATATTCGCGCGCGAGATTTTCCAGCATGAGGCGCCAGCCTTCCAGCATTTCCTGCCAGCTTGACCAATCCTGCGTAGCGCTTCTGTTTTCGCCAAGCGTCTGAATCCCGGGCAGCACTCCCTTGTCGCGCGAGAGTCCCTTGAACAGCACGTCCTGCGCGTGGAGCTGCACGAAAGCCACTGCTGCCACATCGTCGCGCCCTGCGCTTACGGTGTAGAGCGGCAGCTGCGGCTCGTCGGGCCGCTCGCCGATCCAGCTTCCGACTCCGGCTTTTCTGCCGGTCTTGTAATCCAGTATGACGCGGCTGCCGTCTTCGAGCTTGTCCATGCGGTCCGGCCGCGTGGAGACCTCGACTCCGGCGACCGTAACCTGCTGCGGTTTCTCCCGCGCAAGCAGCTCAAACGGCGCGCGCTTCCTTTCCAGTTCCAGCAAGCGCATGAGCAGCATCGTCACGCGCTCCTGTTCAAGCGCGGTAAAAGCCGGCGTCATCACGTCGGGGCGCCTTTTGCGCATGCGATCCAGGGCATCCTTTGCCGCCCGTGCCGCCGCTAATTTCAATTCCTCATCGCTTGCTGCGGCCAGCTGCCTGCTGTTTTTGAGTTCCTTCCAAAGATTCTCTGCGGCCCAATGCATCAGGCTGCCGCGGTCGAGCGCATCGAGCCCAGCGTGTCCGGCCTCCATGCCTTCGGCGCCAAGGCGGTAAATTGCGAAAGCGCGGAATGGGCACGCCGCCTGGTTCTTGAAGAATTGCGCCCCGCCTTGGACCTCGATTCCCGCGGGGAGCCGCGGCGCCTTGAAATCGGCGAGCGGCTCGATGGCGCGCGCAGCGAAGATGGCGCTGCGATAGAGCGCAGCTTTTGCCCCCGGCGCCTGCATTTCGGGCACGTCATCCAGCAGTCGGCTCGGCCTTAGCTCGCGGTCGCCGTCCCGCAAAAGGTAGCTAAAGCGGATTTGGTTTGCGCAGCCGCGCCAGTAATCGGTCATGCGGCGCGCAAACGCCAGCTGCCAGTTTGCGCCGGCGTAAGGCACATTAAGCCTGCGCTGCAGCGAAAGCGGCAGAAAAGGATTGGGATTGGGCGGCTGCGGCCACGCCTCGTCGGTAAGGCCGGTGACAAACAAGAAATCAAACTCGAGCGAGTTTGATTCCAGCACTTCCAGCACCTGCACTGGAACTTCAGGAGATTTGGGCTGAAACAGCGCCCCTGCCAGCCGCTTCAGATTTTTAAGCGCTTCGTCATATTCCAAGCGAGGCAAGATGACATCGAGCATGGAAAGTTTGGGTGTGATTTCGCGCCACTTCCTGAAAGTTTGGTGTTCATCGGAATCAAGCGTGCGCTCCCCCGGCCAACCCAACCCTGCGAGCAACTGCTGGAATGTGCTGCCCCATGCCGAAGGCGGCTGCTTGGCTTTCCTCGCTTCGCCGGCGACCTTCATCCAGGCGTCAAACCGCGTTGCAAGCTGCGGTGAAACGTGTATCTGGCGCGCGAGCATCCTGAGCGTCACCGCAGGCCGCCGCATTTTGCGCAATTCCGCATCGAGCCGCGCGCGCAAGGTGATTTCCTGCTCTGCCGCAACGAGAAAAGGACTTCTCAACAGCGACCCCAAGTGTTCCAGCCCGATCTCGCCTCGCGCGAGTTCCAGAATCAAAATTGCGCTTGCCACCAGCGGGTAATCGCCGAGCGCCAATCCCAATGAAATATTGTAGGGGCGCGCGCGCGCGCGGGAAGATGAAACCACGCGCTCGGGCTGCAGCACATCGTCGAAGATGCGCACGATGTCTGAGCGGTGCTGCTTGAGATCAGGAACAACGACACCGATGCGCATCTCCGGCTGATTAGCAAGCAATTGCTTAATCTGAGAAGCGACGCCGTAAAGCTCAGCTTCGGAATCAGTGTAGCCGGTGTGGATGGCGGGCGCGGCGCGCGCTTCCGCCTTCACTTCACTCACCGTGCCGCCTGCCACGGCCAGTGCTTCAAATAAATCCCGCTTCTGCGGCGAAGGCTCATCAAAACCGTAAAGCACGATATCGCGCGGCTTGAGATTCCCGGCTGCGGCGATGATGGCATCGGGGAGACGCGCGTTGTCAAGCCAGTTTTGCTCGGTGCAGATCTTAATGTACCCGTCCGCCCACCTGCGGAAAGCCAAGCAATCTTCATCAAGCAGCGCGGCGCAGCGCGCGAAATCAATGCGGTAAGCGTGGCGTTTGGCCCAGGCGTCGCTTGCCTGGCGCGCTGCTGCCTCCGGATTAAGGAGAATTCTTCCCTGCGCCGAAGCGGTTATCACCTGCTCCCAGAGCGCAATTTCCTGTTCTTCTGAAAGCAGCATTGCTCCGACCTCCAAACGCGGAAGCTCAGTCCATGCGCGTTTCAGGAAAGCGATGTAATCAAGGACATCGGCCGTGGGCCAGACTGAAATTTCGCGCTTTTGTTGCGCGGCGTCGAACTCACGCTTGATTGCTCGCGCGAGCCTGTCGTTGGCAGTGATTAAGGTTGCGCCTTGCTCGACGGCTTGCATGAGCGAGGCGCGCGGCAGAATGGGAAATGCGTTGCTCATTCGCTATAAACGGCTTTTCGGCAAGCGCCGCATACCTCGGCCGCGCGGCGGGCGGGAAACTACATGGAGTGAAATTTGTTGAACAGCCGGCTCAACGCTCAAGCAAACTAAGTTTTTCTTTCACATCCTTCCATTTATCGGCATCGGGCGGAGCGGGCTTCTTCTCAGTAATCGTTTTCCAGACCTTGGAAAGCTCGGCATTGAGCTCGGTAAAATGCTTCTGGTTTTCCGGAACGTCGTCCTCGGCAAAGATGGCTTCCACCGGGCATTCCGCCACGCATAGAGTGCAATCGATGCATTCGTTTGGGTCTATCACCAGAAAATTCGGTCCTTCGTGAAAGCAGTCCACCGGGCAGACATCCACGCAGTCGGTGTACTTGCACTTGATGCAGCTCTCGGTTACAACATATGTCATTCCTGCAACCCTTTTACAAAAGATATTTTAAATATTATTTTATCAGAAATCGGCATGCTAACATCCCTACAGCCATGAGGGCGAAGCCTGCATTAGAGTTTAGTGACAACGGCGGCTACTTGGGGTCAACAGGAAAAGCAGGAAAAACAACAATGAAGGCGGCACGGGGAAAGTAATGTCGCGGCAATACACAGCAACCCGTTGCGAATCGCTGATGTCGCCGGCATCGAAATGAACGAGATGAGCGCGGCGCGAAACGTCGAACGTTGTGCAAATACTGACGGCGCAAGCGGCGGTACGACGCGGCAGAGATTTCCGGCCAAGAAAAGGGTGACTTCCCAAAAAGTATAATTTTCGCTAGCATAATACCTCAAGCGGCAATTCACCGCCCTCTCCCGCCGCCGAATTCCCATTAAATATGAGGATTGCATGAGTAGTCATATACAGCATGTCACCGACGATACTTTTGAGACGGAGGTGCTGCAGGCACCCGTGCCGGTGCTGGTAGACTATTGGGCCGAATGGTGCGGTCCGTGCAAAACAATTGCGCCGATATTGGATGAAGTGGCGCAGCAATACCAGGGACGACTCAAAATTGCCAAGCTTAATATAGATGAGAACCAGGCAACGCCACCGAAATACGGCATCCGCGGCATACCGACGCTGATGCTATTCAAGAACGGCAACATCGAAGCGACCAAAGTCGGGGCATTGTCCAAATCCCAGTTGACAACATTCATTGACAGCAATTTATAAACCTATTAATCTTTGCCTTGAGCACCTCTTGATAGCCGGTTCCAGAATTCAAACCAATGCATCATGAAGGTGCGGGCGCAAGCGCCGTTCCGCTTCTCTTTAATTTCCCGAATCTCCGTTTTAACCCTCACTGAGTAATTTCCGCCATGCATTTATCCGAACTTAAAAATCTCCATGTCACCGAACTGGTGGACATGGCCATCACCAATGAAATCGACGGCGCCAACCGGCTGCGCAAGCAGGAACTCATCTTCGCGCTGCTCAAGAACCAGGCCCGCAAAGGCGAAAGCATTTTTGGCGAAGGCACGCTGGAAGTGCTTCCCGACGGCTTCGGCTTCCTGCGTTCTCCCGATACTTCCTATCTTGCAGGGCCGGATGACATTTATGTCAGCCCCAGCCAGATTCGGCGCTTCAACCTGCATACCGGGGATTCAATCGAGGGGGAAATTCGCACGCCGAAGGACGGCGAGCGTTATTTCGCGCTGGTCAAGGTGGACAAAGTCAACTCCGAACCGCCGGAGAATTCCAAGCACAAAATCCTGTTTGAAAACCTTACCCCGCTGTTTCCGTCCACGCCGCTGGTGCTGGAGCGCGACATCAAGGCGGAAGAAAACATCACCGGCCGCGTAATCGACATCATTGCGCCGATCGGCAAGGGACAGCGCGGGCTCATCGTCTCGCCGCCCAAGGCCGGCAAGACCGTAATGCTGCAGCACATCGCGCACTCGATCGCCGCGAATTTCCCCGAGGTGGTGCTGATCGTACTGCTGATCGACGAGCGGCCCGAGGAAGTGACTGAAATGCAGCGTTCGGTGAAAGGCGAAGTGGTTTCCTCTACATTCGATGAGCCGGCCACCCGCCACGTGCAGGTGGCCGAAATGGTGCTGGAAAAGGCAAAGCGCCTGATCGAACATAAAAAAGACGTGGTGATCCTGCTCGATTCGATCACGCGCCTGGCGCGCGCGTACAACACCGTGGTACCGGCCTCGGGCAAGGTTTTGACCGGCGGGGTGGACGCGAACGCGTTGCAGCGCCCGAAGCGCTTTTTCGGCGCGGCGCGCAACATCGAGGAAGGCGGCAGCCTCACCATTCTCGCGACCGCGCTGATCGACACGGGCTCGCGAATGGATGACGTTATTTACGAAGAATTCAAAGGCACCGGCAATATGGAAATCCATCTCGACCGGCGCATGCACGAAAAGCGCATCTATCCGGCGATCAACGTCAACCGTTCCGGAACGCGCAAGGAGGAATTGCTGATCAAATCCGATGTGCTGCAAAAAATCTGGGTTCTGCGCAAGCTGCTGTACCCGATGGATGACTTGGAAGCGACCGAATTCCTGCTCGACAAATTACGCTCGACCAAGAACAATGCGGACTTCTTTGATTCAATGAAAAGAGGCTAGTCGTAAATTGCCGAGGTTCCACCGGCTTGCACGACAGATGGATTTCGCGCATAATTTGCGCCTTTCGCAAAATCCGGGAACCTGATCAGGTTCCGCAAGGAGCAAGCCATGAAACCGGATATCCACCCCAAATACGAAGAAATTACCGTAACCTGCAGCTGCGGCAGTAAATTCAAAACCCGCTCCACGCTGGGGCGGCCGCTGCACATTGAAGTGTGTTCGGTATGCCATCCGTTCTACACCGGCAAGCAAAAAATCGTCGATACCGCGGGTCGGGTCGAAAGATTCCGCCAGAAATACAGCCGGAAGAAAACCGTGTCCTGAACGGATAAAAAAAGCAGCTTCGGCTGCTTTTTTTCGCTCCGTCAGGCAAAGCCGAAGCTGTGGCGGTCAAGAGCGATAGCTTTGATCAATGCATAAACCTCCTGCCCCGGCTCGAGACCCAGCTGATGAATGGAACGACGCGTCAAACGCGCCACCAGCCATGCGTCTCCGACTTGAACCCTGACATCGGCAACGGGTCCATCTTCGCTCGCGATTTCGATCAGCCGGCCGCGCAGCACGTTGAGCATGCTGATTCCGGCCGGCGGATGCAGCGCCAGCGCGACGTCGCGAGCTCGTATGCGTACGCGGACAGGTTCGCCCACTAGTGCATCGAGATGCGCGACTCGGAGTTCGCCGCCATTAAAACTCAGCGTGGTCAATTCAAATTTTTCGTCGTATGCCGTGACCCGCGTATCAATGACCGCACCCGCTTCGTACCGCCCGACCATGGGCCGCAGGTCCAGACGGCTCATGATATCTTCCAACTTGCCCGCGGCCAGCACCTTGCCGTCCGAGAGCAACACCATCGTCTCGGCGAGCCGCACGACTTCCTCGATGGCGTGGCTTACATATACGATGGGAATTTTAACTTCACCGTGCAGGCTCTCAATGTACTGCAGAATTTCGCTTTTGCGGTGAATGTCCAGCGAAGCCAGCGGTTCATCCATCAACAACACGCGCGGGCTGGAGAGCAACGCACGCCCGATTGCGACCCGCTGTTTTTCTCCGCCCGACAGCGCGGCGGGCCTGCGTTGCAGCAAATGCTCCAGGCCCAACAGCCCGATCACCTGATCCAAACCCACATAACGCTCATGCGCGGGCGTGAAATAGCGCCCGTAGAGCAGGTTTTGCCGCACTGTCATATGCGGAAACAGGCGTCCTTCCTGGAACACGTAGCCGATGCGCCGTTTTGAGGTCGGAATATCCACCCCGCGCTCGCTGTCGAAAAGCGGCTCACCATTGATTTCGACGCGGCCGCGGTCGGGACGCACCAATCCGGCAATGACGTTGACCAGCGTGCTCTTGCCAGAGCCGGAGCGCCCGAACAAAGCAGTCACCCCGGAGGCGCTGTCAAACCTCGCCTGCAGCTCAAATTTTCCGAGCCGTCGCTCAACGTTAATACTTAATGTCATGGCCCTTAACGCGTTGGGCCGCCCTGCGAGCGATGGCCTCGGAAACAACCAGCGCGGCGATCGAAAGCAAGACCGCGATAACGCTCAAGCGCAGGGCTTGAGCATCGCCGCCCGGAATCTGGGTAAACGTGTAGATGGCAAGCGGCAATGTCTGTGTTTCACCCGGTATGTTGGAAACGAAGGTAATGGTCGCGCCGAATTCGCCCAGGCTGCGCGCAAACGACAACAGCACACCGGTGATGACGCCCGGTACCGCCAGCGGCAGAGTCACTGTAAGAAAAATCCAAACGCGACCGGCGCCCAAGGTGCCCGCAGCCGCTTCAAGCCCGCGGTCAATTCCCTCCATCGATAGACGGATTGCACGCACCATGAGCGGAAATCCCATAATCGCTGCGGCAATTGCGGCCCCGGTCCAACGGAATGCCACGACGATGCCGAAGACATTTTCAAGCATTTCTCCAAGCGGTCCGCGGCGTCCCAGCAGTATCAGCAGAATGTACCCGACCACCACCGGCGGCAGCACCAGCGGCAGGTGCAGCGCCGCGTCGACAAGGCTCTTGCCACGAAAATGCGCACGCGCCAAAAGCAAGGCGGCCAGCACCGCAAGCGGCAGACTGCCCGCTACGCTCCACAACGCCACGCGCAGGCTTAATCGCAGAGCCTCGGCTTCAACCGGTGTAAGAGCGAACATGATATCGATTAGCCGCTTTCATCAATCCTGGAAACCGTATTTGCGAAAAATAGCGCGGCCTTGCGCCGAACCCAGAAATGCAAGCAGGCGCGCGGCCCCGGGATGAGCGCTACGTGCCGTCAACGCAGCGGGGTAAATGATCGGCGGATGCGTGTTCGCGGGAAATTCTGCAACGATGCGTACGCTCCGATCTGCCAGCGCGTCGGTTCTATACACAATTCCCAACGGTGCTTCTCCGCGCGACACCAGCGCCAGCGCAGCCCGCACGTTTTCCGCCGGCGCGACGCGGTTTTCGACCGCAGCCCACACGCCTAGCGTTTGCAGCGCCGCACGCCCATACCTGCCGGCCGGGACATAATCGGGTTGCGCCATGGCAAGGCGTGCACCGCCGAGCCGCTTAGCCAAAGGAAAATTCCTCGCAATCTTGATTTCGACGGGACTGTCAGCGGGCGCAATCAACACCAATTGGTTTTTCAGGAGATCAACCCGGGTCGCAGAATTTATGAGCATGCGTTTTGCCAAATAATCCATCCAGTCAGTGTCGGCCGAAATAAACAGGTCGGCCGGCGCTCCATTTTCAATTTGCCTGGCCAGCGCCGAGCTGGCGGCATACGAGACGACCACTTTGTCGCCGGTGCTGCGCTCAAATAAAAGGACGTTCTGGTCCAAGGCATCCTTAAGGCTTGCGGCAGCGAAGACAATTAAATTCTGCGCGCATGCCGCTCGCGGCGCGGAGCCGAGGAAAAGCGCTAATAGTCCCCAGCGCAAGAGCAAGGCGAAGCTCGCGATCCGGAGCGCGGGGACGGTCCAATTGAAAGACATTTTCAAAAATGAATATAACCGCTGGCAGCGATGAAGTAAACGCGACCCAATTTGCCCGCGATATGCTCTTTAACGCCGCTTAATCGCAAAGTAGAATGACCACATGAAGCGCACGTTTGACTTGAAGTTTGGTGTCATCGGGCTCGCGCTTTGGCTCACTGGGTGCGCAACCAATCCCGTTACCGGACACCCGAATTTGGTGACCATGAGCGAATCACAGGAAATCGCCATGGGCAGGCAATTCGACGTCGAAATCAGAAAGCAGTATCACGTTTACGACTCGCCCGATCTGCAGGGTTACGTAAACCAAACAGGCCAGAAGCTCGCTCACAACAGCCACCGGCCCAATATTGCTTACCACTTTACCGTCCTCGACTCGACTCAAGTCAATGCATTCGCCCTCCCCGGAGGGTACATCTATATCACCCGCGGGCTGATTGAATATCTCAACTCCGAAGCCGAGCTCGGCGCAGTGCTCGGTCACGAAATAGGACACGTGGCATCGCGTCACAGCGTACAGCAAATAAGCAGAGCCACCGCGACAAGTATCGTTGCACAAATCACCTCAGTGTTTGTCCCGATAATGCGCACACCGGTAGGAGGCAATCTCACCAACCTGCTGGGCAATACCCTGCTCTCGGGTTATGGACGGGAGGATGAGTTGGAGGCCGACCATCTCGGCGCAGTCTATTTGGCGCGAAGCGGCTACGATCCTCAAGCCATGGTGACGGTACTCACCGTGCTGAAGAACCAGGAGCTGTTCGACGCGGAAATCGCCAAGCAGGAGGGACGCGAACCGAATGCATATCACGGGCTTTTTGCTACGCACCCGGACAACGATACGCGCCTCAAGCAAGTAGTGAACGAGGCGCAGAACATCTCACGGCCGGATGGCGTTGAGAAACGTGAAGCGTTCTTGCAGCATATTAATGGCATGACTTTTGGCGACAGCCCCGAACAGGGCATTATCCGCCAGGGGAAGTTCTACCACAGCGGACTGGGACTCGTAATGCAATTTCCGGAAGGCTGGCGCGTTCGCAATTATGCCGACCATGTGCAGGCGAAAAGCGCGACCAACGATGCCGGAATCGAATTGCGCCTCGTCGACGAACCCCAAGGCTCGCCGGAAGATTACTTGCGCAGCAGGCAGTGGTTCAGTTTTGGGGAAGAAATCAAGTCGCTTACCATCAACGGTCTTCCTGCCGCCACAACTGAAACCACCAGCCTGGGCACGCCCGTGAAGATCACCGTGATCTATCTCAACGACAAGGCGTTTTCGGTGGTGGGCGGCGCAACCTCAAGAGAATCATTTAACCGCTATCACGACAACATAGAAGCGGCCACAATGAGTTTCCATGCCATGACCAACGCCGAGCGTGGGGGTTCAACGCCGCTGGTTATAAAAATAATCACCGCCAAGCCCGGTATCACGTATGCTGAACTTGCGCGCGGGTCACCGTTAGGGAAAAATGCCGAAAGTTATTTGCGCCTGATCAACGCCCAATATCCTTCGGGCGAGCCGGCGCCGGGTCAAGAACTGAAAATCGTGGAATGAGCGGCGACGCGTCCGCTTAATCTTGGGTTCAAATTAAGAGGAGACTCATGCTCTCACAGGACGATGTAATTGAAGTATCCGAAATCGACGATTGGTACTGCGTTCCCGACCCGCAAACCGGGGCGCGAATGATCCGGTCCCTGGAAGGCGGCAAGGTGATTTATTTCCCGCGCCTCGCTTTTGCCATTAGCGAGTCGGAACGCCGATTTCTCACCCCCACGTGCTCCGACGGCAAAGCCAAAAACGTGAGCTATGACCGGCGCGACGAGAGCATTCAAGGCACAAGCTGCACCGACCGCGATCGTGCCGATCTTGCAGCCATGATTTCACGCTTCGCCGCTCAGACGAGGGCGCTCGTCGAATCCCTGTTTCCCCACTACATCCCGCATCTTGAGCAAGCGCGCACCAGTTACCGGCCGATGCCGGTCGAAAAACGCTTTGCTTCGGTTCGCAAAGATGATTCGCGCTTGCACGTAGACGCCTTTGCCTCGCGTCCGAACTACGGCATGCGCATTTTACGCGTGTTTAGCAATGTAAATCCCGATGCTGAGCCACGCGTGTGGAACATCGGCGAGCCCTTTGAGAATTTTGCGCCGAGATACTGCGGGCGGATAACACCACAGTTGCCAGGCTCGGCCTGGCTGCTCCAGCACCTCGGGATTACCAAGGGAAAGCGCAGTTTCTATGATCACGTCATGCTGCAACTGCATGACCGCGGAAAAATGGACGACCATTACCAGCAGCACGCGGATAAAATTACTTTTGCTTTTCCAGCCGGCTCGACCTGGTTAATGTTCAGCGACCGCGTGCTTCATGCCGCGCTTTCCGGCCAGTATCTAATGGAACAGACTTTCAATTTGCCGGTAAACGCGATGCAAGATGAAAGTCGTTCGCCGCTTCGCGTACTCGAGGAGCTATATCAACGGAAGCTGGCTTAGAGCCGGATTGAAATGGATTTTTCAGAGAATATTTTTGAAGCGACGCGGGCGCCGTCACTCAAGCTTTCGCATCTTGCCGCCACCTGCCTGTTCTGCCTGGCCTGGATTCTTCCCGGACTATTAGGACACGAACCGTGGAAACCGGATGAACCCGGGACCTTCGGGGTGGTGCTGCATATTTACAATACCGGCGACTGGTTGGTTCCGGCTCTCGCTGGCGAGCCATACATGGATAAGCCGCCGCTGTTTTATCTAACAGCCGCGCTATTTGCCAAAGTCTTCTCTTCGCTCCTGCCATTGCCCGATGCAGCGCGACTTGCTAGCGGCTTTTACATGGCGCTTACGCTCATCTTCATCGGAATGTGTGGACAGGTCCTGTACGGGAGAGGAAAAGGAACCATGACCGCGTTGATTTTCATGGGCAGCGTAGGCTTGCTGGTGCGCGCGCATCAGTTGATTTCCGATCTCGGCCTGCTTGCCGGTTTCGCCTTATGTCTTTTCGGACTTTCCTTGAATCAGAAACGCCCGCTGGTGGCGGGGTTGGTCACCGGGACGGGAATCGGCATAGGCTTCATGTGCCGAGGCACGCTCGCCCCAATTGTGGCGGTGATCAGCTGTTTGCTGCTTCCAGTGTTCTTTAAATCCTGGCGTAACCGCAAGTATGTTTTATGTCTGCTGCTTGCGGTTATTGCGGCTGCCCCCTGGCTTATCATCTGGCCTATCGCTTTGTACCAGCGCTCGCCCGAGCTCTTCAGACAATGGTTCTGGGTAAGCGACCTTGGACGGCTATACGGCTTTGCTCCATATGGAAAAGAACCTTCAGCTCTATATTTCTTGAAAACCGTACCGTGGTTTGCCTGGCCCGCGCTACCGCTTGCACTGTGGACCCTTTGGCAGGGCGGCCGCAAGGGACTTGCCAAACCCGAGATTCAGTTGCCGCTGATGTTGATCGCGGTGCTGTTCATAGCTTTGAGCCTCGATACCGATGTACACGATCTCGATGCGCTGCCGTTTCTGCTTCCGCTCGCGCTACTCGCCACGCCGGCACTTGAAACATTGCGGCGCGGAGCGGCCAGTGCACTTGACTGGTTCGGCATCATGACTTTCGGGCTGTTAGCCGGCTGCTTGTGGCTGGGCTGGTTTAGCTTGATGACCGGTCACCCGGCCTGGATTGCGACTTCGCTTGCGGGTTACCTGCCGGGGTACAGCCTGCCATTTAACATGTTCCATTTTCTGGTGGGGGTGGCATTCACTTTAGGCTGGTTCGCGCTGATCAGCCGTATCGGCCGCTCCAACCGACGCGCCATAATCAACTGGGCGGGGGGGATGACCATGGTATGGGTGTTGGCGATGACGCTTTGGCTGCCGTGGCTGGACGTTAGCAAGAATTATCGCTGGATGTTTACGTCCCTCCAGCAATCGCTGCCATCACATTACAGATGCGTTACCAGCCGCAATTTGGGCGAAACGCAGCGCGCGATGTTGGAGTATTATGCCGGCATCATCACCCAACGCTCGGATGTCACCGGTACGATCGATTGCGATTTGCTGCTGATCCAGGGGAGAGCGCAGGAACAACCCTCGGTCGGCGCCGACTGGGAAAAAATCTGGCAAGGCAGCCGGCCGGGCGACAACTATGAACGTTATTACCTGTACCAGAATGCACCAAAACCACATCAAATCGGATTCCTTTCAGACCCGTCGTGAAACTTCCCGACACCTTACAACGCTTTGTATTTGAGCATGCGCCGGTAAGAGGCGAAATCGTGCACTTAGGGGCGACCTGGCGCGCGGTGCTGGAGCGCCACAATTATCCGCCGGCGTTGCGCGCCTTGCTGGGGGAACTCATGGCCGCAGCGGCGTTGCTCGCCTCCACGCTCAAATTTTCCGGAACTCTGACCATGCAAATGCAGGGTGGAGGGCCGGTACAACTTTTGGTGGTGGAATGCACCTCGGAACTCAATCTGCGCGCAACTGCAAAATGGGAAGGCGAGCTCTCGGACATGCCGCTAAAGGAACTGCTCGGTACCGGACGCTTTGCCATCACCATTAACCCTCTCGAGGGCAAACACAGCTATCAGGGCATCGTTAGTCTCCAAGGGACCACGGTAGCGCAGGTGCTGGAGCATTACATGGCGGAGTCCGAGCAGTTGGAAACCCGCTTGTGGCTCGCAGTTGACGATACGCAAGCCTCGGGCCTGCTTTTGCAACGGCTGCCTGCGCCCGAAAGCAAAGATCATGACGCCTGGAACCGCGCGGTATTGCTCGCCTCAAGTATCGAGCGCGCCGAACTGCTGCAGTTTTCAGCGCCGCAGATAATCCACCGCCTGTATCACGAGGAAGACATCCGGGTTTTTAGGGTTAAGCCCGTCAGCTTCCACTGCTCCTGCACGCGCGAAAGCGTTACTGCCATGCTTCGCATCCTGGGCTACGGCGAAGTGCGCTCGGTGCTTCAGGAGCGGGGCGCCGTGGAAGTATATTGCGAGTTCTGTAATCGCCTGTATATGTTTGATGCCGTCGATGCGGAACAGGTATTCGCAGCCGAGGTTATCACGCAAATCAATCAGACGCGTCATTAATCCGTGCGTTGTCTCGACAGCGCCCCGTTGTAAGGGTAAACTTATGTTGTGCGCTGCACCATGGCAGTTGCCGGTTTTATCTTCTGTTTTTTTCCAACGATAAAGGGATCCTGAAAATGAACAATTCGCGTGAAGTTGTAGTATTAAGCGGCGTGCGCACAGCCATCGGGGATTATGGCGGCAGTCTAAAAGATATTCCGCCGACTGAGCTCGCAGCCCGTGTAGTGAGAGAAGCGGTGAGCCGCGCCAAGGTGGATCCCAAGGAGGTGGAGCACTGCGTATTCGGCAACGTGATCCATACTGAGACACGTGATATGTACCTGGCTCGGGTCGCCTGTATTAAGGGCGGGCTTTCCCAAGAGACACCGGCGTTGACTTTGAATCGCTTATGCGGAAGCGGTCTGCAAGCGATCGTCAGCGCCGCTCAGCACATATTGCTCGGCGATATAGACGTTGCACTCGGCGGGGGAGCGGAAAGCATGAGCCGCGGTGGATACCTGGTGCCAAGCCTGCGTTGGGGACAACGCATGAATGACGGCGGTGTAGTCGACATGATGGTCGGGGCGCTAACGGATCCTTTCGATACCGTACACATGGGTGTGACCGCTGAAAATATCGCCGCGCGTTGCAAGCTATCCCGTGCAGAGCAAGACGCATTCGCCGTCGAAAGCCACAAGCGCGCTGCCAACGCCATTGCCAAGGGTTACTTCAAGGAGCAAATTCTTCCTATCGAACTCAAGACCAAGAAAGGCCCGGTTATATTCGATACCGACGAGCATGTGCGCACTGACGCAAGCATCGAAGGCATGGCCAAGCTCAAGGCGGCTTTTCAGAAGGAAAACGGCACGGTGACGGCTGGCAACGCCTCGGGCATTAATGATGCTGCTGCAGCCGTAGTGCTGATGGAAAGAAAAGCCGCCGAAAAGAAAGGGCTCAAGCCGATGATGCGGATGATTGCTTACGGTCATTCCGGAGTCGATCCCAAAATCATGGGCATGGGACCGGTACCGGCGGTGCGCAAGGCGCTGGAAAAGGCTAATTTGAAGCTGGAGCAGATGGATGTCATCGAATCCAATGAGGCCTTTGCGGCGCAAGCGATGGGCGTAAGCAAGGAACTCGGAATGAATCCGCAAAAGGTGAATCCGAACGGCGGCGCGGTTGCTCTGGGTCACCCTATTGGCGCCACGGGCTGCATTCTCACGGTCAAGGCCATGTATGAATTGCAACGTTCGGGCGGGCGCTATGGTCTGGTCACCATGTGCATCGGCGGCGGTCAGGGCATCGCCGCGATATTTGAGCGCATGTAGGCCTTAAGTCTGCAGGGCCTCCCTCGGGCCTCACCGATTCGCCAAATTGCTTCCCGGCTGTGCGTTGAAGTGGTCACTCACTTGGAATCGGCCTTCTGGCATTTTCAGGCTTGTCCGCTGCGCAGTCGTTGCAGCTCTCCAAGGCAGAAATAGACATAGGCAAGGCCTATATAGACAGGTGAAAACAGATTGAGCAGGGGCACAAACTGGGTCAGCGCTAAAATCGCCCCCAGCACGTAGAGCCTTATGCCCGACCGTTCCAGTATCAACGTAAATTCCTCTGGGCTCGCATGCTCTGCGAGCGCATCGTAGCGAAAAAGCCGTTGGCTCAAATATGCCGAGAGCAGTATCGGCAATACTGCAGCAGGCAAACCGAGCAGCCATATTGGCAGCGTCACTAGCCAGAGCAAAATAAATATTGCCGTCGCCGCCACAGGATTCCACAGGCTACCCCATATCGTGCCGCCGTGTTTCTTTTCCAATCCTGGAAAACTACGCTCTCCCACGTACCTGACCAGGACCGGCATGGCAAGCACCGAGGTCACTAGAAGCGAGGTTGCCAAGACCACTGGAACCAGCAGCAAGATCAACAGCGCGGTAGCCAAAGAAAGCGCAACCCAGTGAATTTCATGCCGTAATAAAAATTGCTGCAACGGCGTTTGGGCGAGCAGATGGCTTATTTCCCTAACCCAGTCCTGCCAGAACCACCACGATAGCCCGCCCCATATGACGAAAGCCAGGAACACGGGCAGCAAAATTAATCCCAGGATTTTTGGGTGAAAAAGGCTTAGCAAGGCGTCCCAGAGGGATCTAGCGATGCTTTCCATGATTAAGACCATGATAAATATGCATTTTACTCTGTCCTGGTCTGGTCCCTTGCTGCATGACAAAATATTTAAAAAAATTATGTTGACAGAGCTAATAAAATCAGTAGAATACGAAATTGATGCAATGCAGCATTACACTCAACTGCCACTGCAGATGCTTTAACCACTTGATAATTTATTTTTTAAGGAGATAACCATGTTTAACGTACCTGAGCAATTGGTTGCGGCCAACAAGAGCAACCTGGAAATTGCGGCCGGAATCACCGCCGCCACGCTCGATGCCGCAGAACGTTTGTTTGATCTGCAATTAACGGCGGCTAAGAACAGTCTGGCGGAAAGCACCACAAACGCCAAGGCTCTGATCTCAGCCAAGGACGCACAGGAAGTTATGGCGTTGCAGTCTGCGATCGCTGAGCCCGCGTTTGAAAAAGCCCTGGGGTACTCGCGGCGCGTGTATGAACTGGCGACCGAAACCCAAGCCGAAATCTCGAAGCTACTTGAAGAACGCGCTACCGAATTCAACAAGGCGGTGGTCGCCGCTCTGGATAAGGTTGCCAAATCAGCTCCAGTAGGATCCGATGTTGCAGTCGCCGCCATTAAATCGGCAATGGCTGCTGCCAATTCGGCCTACGGCACGATGACCAAGACCGCCAAGCAAGTCGCCGAACTGACTGAGGCCGGTGTCGCCGCGGCGACCAGCCAAGTGCACCACACCAAGAAGAGAGCCGCTCAAAGTTAAGTCTCCATCAAGCTCGCAAAGCCCCCGTGTTCAACCGGGGGCTTTTTATTTGCAGGTAAGAATCCAAGCGTAGGGCGGCGTAAAGCAATTTCACGCTACATTTTTGGCGGACTGAAGCCCAAATCATGCGCCGCGCATCCAGCCCTGCGATCTGGAGAGCGTTAGTGGCATACCGGGAGGCCATGGTGCCGCCGGCCTGTGCAAGCTGTCACACAGAGTTCAACAGTACTCCGAAAAAACTTCGCTGGGTGTAACTTGCAGACTGTTTGACTGTTCGCAAGGTCCGGGTCGGCAAATGACTCACAGCACCCTGGCGTTGCGGCCTCTTTTCCCGCGCAAAGACAAAGCCACAGGATTCCAAGACCCGCGACTTAAATGGTTACCGGCTTAATCAATTAGTGTTAGTCTTGTAACGCCCTCTCCAATACCCACAAGGACCGTTATGAACGAAGAAACATTTAACTTAAGCATCCGAAAGTTTCTGAAAATGGTCGGCGTTAAGTCGCAGCATGAAATCGAACAAGCGGTACACAAGGCGTTGGCTCAAGGATCGATTTCGGGCAAGGACACCTTGCCGGCAAGCATGAACTTGCGCATTGGTAAGTTGAAGCTCGACGTCAAATTCGACGGTGAGATCAGTCTGGATTAATTGCCGCGTATCGCGTTCAACCCGATTTGGCTTGCGCAATGCCGAGCAACGCGGCAATTTGCTGTTGGAATAGGCGCGAGCCCTGGTCCGCGAAATGCAGGGCGAGTGCCAGATTGAGCGCCGGCGTCATTTGCTGACGCAGTCCTGCCAGTTGTTGCGGGTCATTTGACCTGATACGGGACAGGATATTTGATTCGTTTAGAAACTCAACGGCCAGTTCTTGAACAGCGGCCTGGTCGGCACTGCCAATTTGCCAGACTTGCGCCATCATCGGTAAATCAACGGCAAAACTTCCGCTCATTCTGACTGCCGCCAGACTTTGATACAAGGTTTGCGCTACGGCGTACTCCAGGCGTCTGCGCACCTGCTCCACAAAATGCCCTGAACCGCTCGGCCCGCAATGTACCCAGCGCTGCGGCGAGAGCGCGTCAAAATGCGGTTTGAGCGTTTCGATCACCTGCGCTTCACCGCCGACCATCAGCGCGCAATGCGTGCCGTTGCTCGATAATCCGGCATCAACCAACTTTATTTCGCGTTCAGCCAGCTGCTTGGAGCGACGCACAGTATTCCGGTAATGAATAACGGAGCAATCGATGACGACGTCCTGGATTTCAAGCAGCGGCTCAAGGTGTTCGAGGCAAGCTGCAGCTCCAGGCATAACCCACAGCTTGCGCGGACTGCGTACGGAGGTCATGAGCTCCTCCAGGCTGTGGCAAGATTGAATTTCGCAAACTTCGGCGAACTTGATGCCAACGGCAGGTTCGGGGTCATATGCGGCCAAGCCGAATCCGTGTGCGTGCATGATGCTCGCCAGGCGTTTCCCGTCTCCGCTCAGTCCGATCACTCCGACTTTTTGCAGTTGATTTCTCCCTAAAAGAGCCGCGGCTAATGGGCCGTGCCGGCGGCGGGCTGCTTCAAGATCAAATGTCCATCGCGCTGGGTAAATTCCAGGCGCCTCAGAAAACTCATACCGAGCAATACGGTTTGCTGGTCAATGCCGTCGCTCGCCACCGCGCTCACATCATGCAACTCGATCGGGCCTACCCGTACGTCGGAGAGTCGCGTCAAATAACCGATTGCGTTGCCGTTCGCCGTGTCAAGCATAATCGCGGCGCCAAACTTTAACCCCAGCTGTCGGGCAAGCTGCAACGGCAGCGCAACCTGAGTCGCACCGGTATCCACGAGGAACGTCACCTTAGCGCCGTTGATCTCACCATCTGCGACATAATGTCCGGCGCGGTTGCGCTTCAACACCAGCTCACCGCTTTGCCGCTGCAGCAGTGCTTGCGGATTGGGATTAAATTGTCGCTGCTCCCAGCCGTTGAAATACCAGTACACCAGCCCGATAATCAGCAACCAGGCGATGATCAGCATGATAATTCCGCTGCGGCGCTCCGGATTTTTCTGCAGTTCCATGAGACGGCTATCGGGATCGACTTACAGACCCGTGAAATCACAATTTAATAAAATGCTCCCGATAATATTTCATTTCCTCTATCGATTCGTAAATATCCGCCAGCGCTTCGTGCTTGCCCTGCTTGAAAAGCCCGCCCGCAATTTCAGGCTTCCAGCGTTTCACAAGCTCCTTGAGCGTACTGACATCGAGGTTGCGGTAATGAAAATACCCCTCCAACTGCGGCATATACCGCGCCAGGAAGCGTCGGTCCTGGCAGATCGAATTGCCACACATCGGGGACGCTTTGGGAGGCACGTGCTGCGCCAGGAAGCTCATCATCTGCGCCTCGACCTCGGCCTCCCCCAAGTTCGACACCTTGACCTTGTCAATTAACCCTGTTTTGGCGTGCGTGGATTTGTTCCATTCATCCATCGCATCCAACAAAGCGGCCGGTTGGCGCACGATCAGTACTGGTGCTTCCGCCATAATATTCAGATTGCTATCCGTCACGACCAGCGCAACTTCAAGGATTTTATCGATGTCCGGATTGAGTCCGCTCATTTCCATGTCAATCCAGATGAGATGACTTGCGTCTTGTGCCATAATGTGCTCTCGAAATTCTAAAGACTTATTGTGTCATAACCTCGCGCCTTCCGTTACTCGAGCTTACGCATGCACGTTTTTACCGCAGTTTTCCTGGTCGCCTTGCTGCTTACTACCGCGGCCCGCCTGTGGCTTGCAATCCGTCACATTCACTACATCCGTGGGCACCGCGATACCGTGCCGCAGGAATTTGCGACGCAAATCAACCTGGCGGCTCACCAAAAAGCCGCCGATTACAGCTGCGCCAAAACCAGACTCCATATGGTGCACGCTGTCGTCGACGCGCTGTTGCTGCTTGCGCTTACGCTAGGCGGCGGGCTCCAGCTGCTGAGCGACGCTTGGGCCGGATGGCTGGGAAACGGTCTAGCATTCGGCATGGCGCTCATAATCAGTGTGGCGGTGATTGTCAGCATCATCGAAATCCCGATTGATATCTACCGTATTTTTGTTATCGAGGCCGGATTTGGATTTAACCAGATGACTCCGGTCCTGTTTATCGTGGACCTGCTGAAGCAAGCCTTGCTCGCGACCGTGTTCGGGGTGCCGCTTTTATTCTGCGTCCTGTGGCTCATGGCGAAAATGGGAACATACTGGTGGTTTTATGTTTGGCTTGCGTGGGTCGGTTTCAACGTGCTGGTGCTCGCCATTTATCCCACCTACATCGCGCCACTATTCAATAAATTCTCTCCGATGGAAAATCCCGAGCTCAAAACTCGCGTGGAGCAGCTGCTCGCCAGGTGCGGTTTCAAGTCACAAGGATTGTTTGTGATGGACGGCTCAAAGCGCAGCAATCACGGCAACGCCTACTTTACCGGTTTCGGCGCCGCCAAGCGGATCGTTTTCTTTGACACGCTGCTTTCCAGGCTGGAGCCCGCGGAAATCGAAGCGGTACTGGCACACGAATTGGGTCATTACAAGCTGTACCACGTGATCAAGCGGATGCTTTGGACATTTGCGGTTAGCCTGGGCTTTCTGTGGCTCTTGGGCATGCTGATAAACGAGCCGTGGTTTTATCAGGGACTCAATGTCACGACTCCATCCACTGCGATGGCACTGCTGCTGTTTTTCATGATCACGCCGATTTTCACTTTCCTGCTGCAGCCGCTGCTGAGCGCCTACTCGCGGATGCATGAATACGAAGCAGACCAATACGCGGTGCGGTTTGCGTCGGCTTCAGATTTAATGCGGGCACTGGTAAAACTTTATAAGGATAATGCATCGACCCTCACGCCGGATCCACTGCATTCCGCGTTTTATGACTCCCACCCGCCGGCGACGCTGCGCATCGCCCGGCTGCAAGGTGCGGTGCATAATTAGATCCTTCAGTTAATTCAATGAAAGGAAAAACGTGAACGCTCGGTTCGTGACGGCATTACTGCTGTTCGCCGCTATACCGGCCGCCGCAGATCCATTCGCCAACGGCGACGCGAAGTTAGGTGAAAAACTGGAGCAGAAATCTTGCAGAGGCTGTCATGTGTCCATGTTTGGGGGAGATGGGTCGAAGGTGTATACCCGCCCTAACCGTATCGTCAAGACACCGCAACAGCTGCTTTCTCGAATCGATACCTGCAATGCCAATACCAACGCTGGTTTGTTTCCGGAAGATGAAGTCAACATCGCGGCATTTCTCAATCAGCACTATTACAAGTTCAAGTAGCAAGCGTATTAGCCGCGCGCCCAAACCGCGAGACCGAATAGCAGCAGTACCAGCAGCCACAGGACCACGGCGCGCCATACCAAGCCTATGGCGCTTTCCAGATGCTGGACATCGGCTTCGTCGCCGAGCCCGAGCTCGGGACGATAGCTGAGGCTGCTGTCATATTGGTGCAGCGGTTCTCCCAGACGTACGCCCAATGCCCCGGCTCCGCTCGCCAAAATAACGCCCTGCTCGGCGTCAATCCATGACATTGCTTGTACACGCCAGCAGTGCAATGCATCCTCGAAATCACCAACGATAGCGAAGCTTATTGCGGTAAGCCGCACGGGCACCCAATCAATCCAATTGAATATTCGCACCGCAAAGTTGCCAAATCCGGCAAGCTGCACATCACGGCGGCTATCCCATTTCTCGCTCAGAACCGATGCAAAGCGGTACAACACGGCTCCAAGCGGGCCCGGCAATACAGCAAACCAGAATATCACACCAAACACGTAGCGGTGGGAACAAACCAGGCCGTCTTCTATTACCACCCGCACAATTTCATTGGTAGAAAACTGAGTCGCTTCTTCTCGGCGCCATTGGCTCAGCAGTACTCGTGCTTGCTGCAAGTCTCCTTCGCGCAGTGCCTTATGGATGCGGGTGAAGATATGGCTGAACTGTCGAAAACCCATGGTCGCGTATAGCAGCATCACGTTCCATAGCCAGCCAAGAAATGGATGAAGTTTGGTCAGAACATAGTAAACCGCGCCCGCAACAAATAGAGCAGGGAATATCGCGGCAAGCCAGGCTATTATGCCTTGATAGCTCGCACCGGCGTTGAGGCGGCGCTGCAGGAAATCAGCATAGCGCGCGTACCACTCGTAAAATCGGTTGTCTGGTCCAAGCGGATAGAATTGCTCGATTATGAGCGCTGCGATTACTGCAAAGACGAGGCTCATTAGACGAATGAATTGTTATGGAAATAACAGGACACCATTTCACCCTGTGCCCCGGACAACGCGTACGCTCCCTCAATCGCGCGCATAGCGAATTGCGGTGACCTCCAATTCCAAATTCCCTGCAGGGCGTTTCCAAACCACGTTATCGCCCACCCGCGCACCAATCATTGCGTGGGCAAGGGGCGAATCCCAACTCACTTTGCCTTTGGCTACGTCTGCTTCGTCTTCTCCGACGATAGTGAATTCGCGCGCTTCGCCGTTTTCATCCTGTACGCTCACGCTCGCGCCAAAATGCACTTCACCCGCGGGCTGCGTAGCCGGATCGACTACAATAGCGCGCTCGAGGCGCGCCTGAAAATAACGCAAATCCCGCTCCACCTGCTTGAGTTGTTGCGTGGCAAGCGGATCATCGACATCCGCGGCGAGCGCTGACCGCTGCTTGATCAATGCCTGGCTGCGCTCCTGCAGCTGCGCATAACCCTTTGGCGTAACGTAATTGGGATGCGGGCTTTGCGGGCGTTCCGGCAATTCATCTATTGCTGGTTTGTCATCTTGCTCTTTGACAAAGGCTCGGCTCATAGCAAATTTCAGTGGTGTATTGTTGTAGGTCCAACGTTGAAATTAACGGTGCGGCTCGATGGTGCAAAAACTTCCGGCAAAAAGACTCCTGTACTGATACATGTCGTGTATTGCTGCAACTACTGCTCGCCCGGTTCTATGTTTGATAGACATACCGTTCATTTCGCTTTTGACCGCCCTAATGTGATGTTTGTTTCACTATAGGTAACGCTGCGCGAATTTGCGAGCCAGTTTTTAATATACAGCAAAGGCGCGCAATTTGTGAAGCAATGAATTTTCCGGTGAAACTTTTCGTGTTAACTCAAAATCAACGCCGCAATTGTCACGGACCTGATCCCTTCGCGTTCAATCCTGTCCAAACCGCCGGCGAATCGGGTTAGGTAAGGCATACAGCACGCGCCTCATTCGAGTATCAAAAATTGTGCAGACATCGCGCGGTGGACCGCGCCTTACCGGCGGGGTTATCAGCCTGGAAACGCCGCCAAACGCCTGAGCACCGTATTATTCACCACACACTTGGGTCGCAAACTCCGCGCCGATTTTCTAGGCCGCGCGTCTCTATATAAAGCCCGGCCGCTGGAGTGTGACACGATCGAATCGAAGAAAGTCAGTGCCGGACTGCCCAAAGCTTATAACTCTATGCGGGGCGGAATCGCCGGGCGAAACCCGATAAGGACAAGACCGGGCAAATTTCTAGGCTGCGACGCCGGTCGGAGCAAAACCGAGAAACGTCAGGATTTCCTGCTCCTTGCGCATCGTATCATGGTAACCCAGATCTATAAGTTCGCGGCAGAACGATTTTTCAAATAATAAATAGCTCGCCAGGTTGGACCCGCTGCGCCGAGTCGCGCCCACACCGTGCAATAAAAAGCGGATGGCGCGCGGCAAAGTATGCACATGCTTTGCCGCGATGGACTCGATTGCCTCGCTTGGGGAAATCAACAGCACGTCTACGTGATGCAACGAAATTTCGCTTTTCTCAAGGGCTGTAGGAGGAACCAACTGTAATGTCTTATTGATACGCTGCAGCCGCTCCAGATCCACTTCCATGCTGTCGAGAAAAATGCTGTTCAGGGTGTGGCCGGCGATTTCGGCCAACGACGGGTATCCTTCTGATTTGACCCGCTTACCTTCCTCTCCCAGGGTCACGCCCACTACCAGCACGCGCTCCGCGCCCAGATGCAGCGCCGGGCTGATTGGCGCGTACTGGCGCATTGAACCGTCCCCGAAATACTCGCGGTTGATACGGACCGCTGGAAACATGAATGGAATCGCCGAGGAGGCAAGCAAGTGCTCGAGGCCGATTTGCGCAGGGATGCCTAGGCGGCGAGCGCGTTTCCACGGCGTCAGCGTGGGCACGCCTTGGTAAAAAGTGACGGATTGCCCGGAAGTGTAGCCCGAAGCTGTGATACTCAAGGCGTAAAGCGCACCACGGTCAATGCTCTCCTGCACTCCTTTGAATTCAAGCTTATTCCTGAGAAGCGCCTCAAGCGGTTTGTTGTCCAGTAGGGAAGCCGGGTTGTGCTTGCCCAAACCACCAATTAGCAATGCGGTCATCCAGCGCGCACCCGAAATGAAAACCCCGGCCGGATCGGATCGATACACCTGGCCCACGTGAAAATTCCGCCATACTGCCATCAATCGCCCCACGCCTACGCGGAAGTCGGTTGCGCTAACAGCCAATGCGGCGGCATTGAAGGCACCCGCGGACGTGCCGCAGATAATTGGAAATGGATTACGGGCGTTCCTGGGTAGCAACCGCGATACGGCCCACAGCACACCCACCTGGTAGGCAGCGCGTGCACCGCCTCCGGTCAAAATAATTGCGACTTTGGGTCTTGCGGCTTGGACATCCACCTTGCTCTCTGGACCAGTATGCAATAACTGCACCCTGTTTCGGACTACGTTTTCGTATCCTTCGCCGCGCCCCGCCCTTTCACCAAATCCAGCGCGTCACGCAATGTGTCTTCGGGCAGCTTATTCAAGCCTTCAGCCAACATTTCCGCCGATGCGTAACTCTCTCGGGGCAGGCTTCTGCTGTCCATGCCGGCTACGAATACCGCGGCGGCGCCGGTAACTCGGAGCAGGGTTTGGCGCTCCGACATAAGCATCTCGATTTCAGAACGCAACATTGAAATTTCCCGGTCTTTGCGATTGTCAGGCATTGCGGCCACAATTTTTCTTTGCAAGCCGCTATATTGCCACACGTACGCGTCGCACCGCCAGATATTGCCCGAAGCCAATAGACCCATAGTGTGCAGAAATCTTGGGCCGCAATACCTGGGCGAGATCAGGAAGACGTTGCCGAACAGCCCTCCCTGCGTATTCACAGGTTGCAGCTTTTCAGCCTGTCGGCATGCCCGATACTAAAGACTTGAGGATATAAGGCGCCTCAAACAGCTTCTTTTGGCTGCAGTTCTGATTTTCCCGAGCGCTTCCGCTTCACATTTTTTGCCGTTCACTGCCACGTGGATTTGAAAAACGAGAAGCCACTTGCCACGCACCCTCGGCGGACGCTCAACAATTGCGGTGACGAGATCGCTGCGCGCCGCGGGCGCGGCGCTGTGCACGGCAGTCGTACAAATTCCTAGATGCGCAGGTCAAGTCCCTGCTCAATCTCGCGATCCAATAGTCTATTCGGACCGACTGCTCAATACCTGATAGAGGTTGTATAGAATTCCCGCGGTCGCGCCCCATATAAAGCGACGTTGATACGGCATGGCGTAATATTGCCGCGGCCTGCCCATATAGCTTATGCTATGCCGTTCATGATTCGCGGGGTCGAGAAAGTAATGCAGCGGGACTTCGAAAATTTCCTCGACTTCGAAGCTGTCGAGTTTCACGGGAAATGGCGGATTAATCAACCCTACCACCGGAGCTATTCGAAACCCAGTATGGACAAAGTAATCCGGCATAATCCCCAGAACATCTACGCTTGAGCGTGGTAACCCAATTTCCTCCTCCGCTTCACGTAGCGCCGTGTCATGTGCACTTGTATCGCCCGCCTCAGCTCTGCCGCCAGGAAAGCTGATTTGGCCGGCATGGTCAGCAAGATGCGCGGTGCGCTGAGTGAACAATACTGTGATCCCTGATTCACGGTTTATCAGCGGCACGAGCACCGCGGCCTGAATGGCATGAATGGGCTCAAACAATGCCTGCTCGGGTCTACCCTGCCACTGCGGTGAAACTACGGCCCGTGCAAGCTGGTTGACCAACCATTTGCGATTCGAACCGAGTATGTTCGCTGACATGCCGCTCACCAGAATATCCGTTTTCTATCGCGATAAACGCCGCATGGGCAGGACAATGCCGCGAGCCACACCGCTGTATTGCGGCTCTTCATTGCCATTCTCAGCACGCGAGCACAGCCCATTTCCGCTCCAGCCCGGTCCGGATAAATGGAATTCACCAATCTATTACCCTTGTTGACAGTGGCCGCAGTGCCATTTCAAGCGGTTGAGCGCTGCCGTTGAAATGCGGTTTGCCCGTGCACCACGGTCCGCCGGTTCCGGAAGGTCGCCCAGGCCACTCGAAGCATTTGCAAGGCGGCCGCAATTCGTCACGCGCATCGACAATGTCAATCTTTGACGCGACCGCGTCGGCCCGCAGGCGTTAATTGCAATGATCGTACGTATGATGGGAAGCCGGCCATCCAGTATGGCGGAAACCCAAGTATCAGCCATAGCTTCCGCTGCGTAATCGCTGCAGGAATCCATAAAGCCTAATAATAGCGCAATGCATCTCTTTGAGCCGCCGGATAGGCCTGTTATAGTTTCATTCAACAGTTTCTCAGTCTAGGATCAACTATGATGCTCAGGCTGCTGATATCGCGACCGAACGCGCTTGGGAATCGGCCCGGAAGATGATTCATGTCGCCGATTGGACCAACAGCGAATGGGCGGGCCGTTCTCCTGCTCCGAACGCTTCACTTTTGCGGATGACGCTGCGAACTAACAAAAATATTGGTTGAAAGCCGGTATCCTCGATGCGATTTCTGACTTTTGTACGCGGCGGTTCGACTCGAGTCGGCGTGTTGCGTGACAACAAGCGTGTGCTCGACTTGGAGGAGCAAACAAAAAGACTTAACTTGAAGCTTCCGTTCGATGCTTCCGATATGCTGGCGCTAATCAGTTCCGGAGCAGCAGGGTTCGCCGCAGTACGGCGTCTGCTGGAAGCAGAAACTTCGGTTCTGGAACTGGCGGGGCTCAAGTTGGTCGCACCCATTCCGCGGCCGCGCAAGAATGTCTTCTGCGTAGGATGGAATTATCTGGAACACTTCGCGGAAGGGGAAACCATACGCCACTCCGGTCACGACTTGCCGGAGCACCCGGTGTTTTTTAGCAAGACCCCAACAGCGGTGACGGGTCCCTATGACCGGATCCCATACGACGCGAGAGTATCTGAGCAAATCGATTGGGAGGTGGAGCTTGCGGTCATAATCGGCAAAAGCGGCAAGGATATCTCAGAACGCGAGGCGCCGGATTACATCTTCGGTTACACCGTTGTGAACGACATTTCGGCGCGCGACCTGCAGCGCCGGCATGGTGGTCAATGGCTTAAAGGCAAAAGTCTCGACGGCGCCTGCCCGATGGGACCGTGGATCGTGACTCGAGATGACCTCGATCCCGCAAATCTGCGCGTGGTTACCCGCGTCAACGGCATTACCAAACAGGACTCAAATACTCGTTACCTCTACTTCAAAATCCCGCGACTTATCGCCGAACTATCCTTGGGAATGACTCTAGAAGCAGGCGACATCATCTCTACCGGCACCCCCGCTGGAGTCGGTTTTGCGCGCAAACCACCCGAGTTTTTAAAGCCCGGCGATTTGCTGGAAACCGAAATTGAGGGAATCGGTCGGATGGAAAACCGCATCGGCTGAGGCAGGCTGCCTTGCTTTACATTGCGCCTAAAAGTTTCGCTGTTTTCGCGACATCCTTGGGTTTGACCCAGAAAATTACCCCATAGCGCCCTTCGCCCGCTGTCACCGCGTCCAACGCAGTAACGTTTATTTTCGCGTCCGCCAGCTTGCCCAAGGTTTCAACAATGGCACCTACGCGATCTTCTCCTTGGATTAAGAACCCGGTCTTCTTGGCGCTGAGCTTAAATCTCGCCTTTTTTGCCGCGTCCTTTAGAGCCATTGCGTTTTCAGGAATAAAGTCGACTTGTGCCCGTCCTCCTCGCGGAAAACCTGAAAAGGCAAGCAAATTCACGCTGGCATCACGCAGCGCTTTGAGCATACGCACACCCTCTCCGACTTTATTGGGCGCACTCACGGTAAAGTAGTCCACTTTGCGAATAGTATCAGGCATGTTTCCTCCTTCTGCATACACGATATATTTAATTAACCTCAATTTATTTTTAGCAAGCTTTACGGCCGTTGGCAATCCCAAAATCAAAATAGCCAGAAGCTACAGCCGTTACTTGATCATACGGGGCGTTTTTTCGGCGACTCGTGCACCAAACTTTGCGCTGTCGATGATGAAGCGTTCATGCGTGCCCGTGGAAATGGTATCGAGACCATCGTGGGCGCTAACCGAAAATTCCAGCCGGCGTCCCTCGACTTTGTCTAGTCGGACCCTCACCGTGACGGTGAGACCGGGAGGGGTGGGAGCACAGTGAGTGAGATTTACCCGAGTGCCCAACGTTTGCTCACGCGGCCAGTCGAGGCACGGGCGAATCGCCTCGATGCACGCCCACTCGACCAGCCCAACCAGGAAACCGGTTGCCAGTACCGGCGGCATTTCTCTGAACAACTGCGATTCAGGATAGAGGTATGGAACGGTCTTGGTTGCCGGGATTTCGAACTTGAATTCATACCTAAGGCCGGCCTGCAAATTTGCTCGCATAAGATTCCTTAACTCACCCCGCCGATCTTACGCCAAATTTCCGCTTTTGCGCTTGGGGAGTTGATTGAATTACAGTAAGCTTTTTACAGCATCGTTTCATGCAAGCTAATGGAAACTCTTAAAGCAGCGGCGGATATACGGGAAAAGTCGCGCATCGCGCGCAGGATGTCGGACATTCAGCCGTTTCATGTAATGGCGCTACTAGCGCGGGCGCGTGAGCTCGAAGCACAAGGGCGCTCCATTATTCACATGGAAATCGGAGAGCCGGATTTCCCGACACCACATCCTGTCGTGGCGGCAGGTATACGGGCACTGCAGCAGGGCAATATTCACTATACTCCCGCGCTCGGCCTCCCTCAGCTGCGCGAAGCAATCGCAACGTTCTATTTAAAGCGTTACGGACTTAGGATTTCGCCTGCGCGCATTATCGTTACTCCCGGTGCATCCGGCGCCCTGCTTTTGGCTTTGGGCATTCTGGTTAATTCCGGTGATAAGGTGTTGATAAGCGATCCGGGCTACCCCTGCAATCGCCATTTCGCGCGACTTATAGAAAGTGTCCCAGTAAGCATAGTAACGAGCGCCGCTAATGGTTATCAGCTTACTTCTGAACTCATCGCCCAACATTGGGAGGCCACCACTGCGGCAGCAATAATTGCATCTCCCGCAAACCCGACGGGAACTCTGCTCGGGGCGCAAAATCTGCGACTCATTGTGGAAAAGGTGCGTGCTCTGGGTGGCGCGCTTATCGCCGATGAGATCTACCATGGTCTCGTATACGACGGGGAAGCCACAAGTGCGTTGTCTGTTTCGGACGGGGTTTTTGTCATTAACAGCTTTTCCAAATATTTTGGAATGACCGGCTGGCGCTTGGGCTGGCTGGTGGCACCCGAATCCTGTGTACACGATGCCGACAAACTTGCTCAGAATATTTTTCTCGCTGCATCCACTCCTGCCCAATACGCTGCGCTTGCGGCCTTTCAACCTGATAGCATTGCCATACTGGAACAGCGCCGCGCTGAATTCAAACTCCGCCGTGACTATTTGCTGCCCGCTGTACGCAAGCTCGGGCTTGAAGTTCCGGTTAACCCCCAAGGCGCCTTCTACCTTTATGCCGACAGCAGCCGGTATGCCGATGACAGCGAAACGTTCGCTTGGGAAATTCTTGAGCGCGCCGGGGTTGCCGTCGCTCCGGGAGTGGATTTCGGCAGCCACGAAGCAAGGCAGCACGTTCGATTCTCCTACACGACTTCTTTGGAAAATCTGATGGAAGGAATCCGGCGACTGGAAATTTTCCTCCACAATAGCTGATACACGGCTGTATTCCCACTTCGACCGAGCAATCTTGAACTAGAGTGACTTCGCCTTGCCTCAACAACTCGGAATTTGAATGCCTGGCTCGTATATAAAGCCGAGAAATTCCCCTTGCATCGGGTCGAGCGATGCCCAAAAGCCTTTGTCCATTCTCAGAATTCGGCAGGATCCGGCCAAAACAACTTTGAAGCCAGGAAAGCGAGCGCCTACTATCAAAACTGTAAGCTGCTGAATCTAAGTTCTATTCTAACCAGTTGCGATTCACTTGCCGCATGAGGTGTCTACGGTCAGCCTAACGTCACGTTTTTCCAGCAGCACTGGCGGCGCCGTAACCAAGCGGTTTACCGAAAACACGTCCCAGTATTCATCGTACACATACGGGTGTTGCCGGTGCCCCCCCGCAAGGCGCACCGTCCGAACCATTGATCACCGGGGATGGAATGTCAAACTTGGTTGCGGTAATTTTTCAGGATCTGCTGCAGCCGCTGTTTTTCACTGATGACCTTCTGTGCGTACTGATTGGATCCATCGTCCAGGGCCCCATTGTACATTTGAAGCCCGCCGGTAAGGTCCCCGCTGCGCACAATGCATTCCCTCAATATTCTGGCGCCGAGCAGGATATTTGTCTCGGGCTCGAGAACCGCTTTCTCCCCGCCCGACGCAATTATTTTCTCCATATGGTACTTCGGAATCACCTGCATCAAGCCTTTTGCGCCAGCGACGCTTTCCGCGATAGGGTTAAACCTCGATTCGACCGCCATTACCGCGATGATCAGCAAAGGATCTAGACCGGTCTCCTTGCCCGCGGAGAAAGCCGCTCCAACCAAGTTCAACGTGGCATCCAAAGACACCCGATATCGCTTCGAAACAAATTCCGCGAGCGCCAGCAATTTGCCATCCTCCGGCACCCTTGGCTGCACCATGTCTTGCTGCGGCGCAGTTTCCGTCTCTTTTTGAATCGGCGGGAGCGCATATTTTGGAGAATCGACTGCAGTGGTATCAATTTGAGGCAAGTTCGCAGACTGCAGGCTCAATGCGAGCGACAGTAGACTCACCAGCAAAGCTAAGAAAATGAGCAAGCTTCGGCCCTTCCCGGGCAACGAAGCGATATGATCCATTTCGATGTGCGTAGAATTAATCATGTTTGCAAATACCTCCTCGTTTACTAGCCGATATGCTGCATAAATACCGAAATGCATCCGAGGACCATTTATTTCCTGCGGGTCGCGTGCTCAAGCGGCTTTTAAACTGATTAGGTAAGACATTGCCGCTAGGGTATTTGTGCAAAGCAGCATAATTATATCATGCTGTTTAGAAACCGGTTATTAATTTTATGCGTTAGCAATCAACTCATTATGATGCGTTGCGATATAAGTACCCGCCTAAAAACCTATAAAAATCTTGCATCTAATTCCAGCCATTTCATAACTCATTGATTAATTAATAACTATTTTTTCTGAACGCCTGTTACAATCTGCCTCTGTAGCACTCGCTTTTTAACTATGCGTTTACATTCAGTAACATGGACATTTTAGAATGTCATCGGCCCTCCAACAGATACTAAGACCAAAAAGCTTTCTTTCCTATTCCGATTTCCCGCCCCGGCGTCCAAAAATGAGCGATAATATTAGCGCTCGCCCGGATAATCCGACTCGGTGATGAGGACGCAGCACAGCGACTACGGCTAACCCCCGCTTGAAATGGAAGGGCATTTCGTAGTCGCCGCCGAATTAGTTACAATGGCCTTGACCCGGTCGGAGCAAAAGGCCAAGCCGACGGTGCTGGGGTTGACATCGGCTTTGGTGCTGGCGCCGAGGCGGGACTGGTGGTTACTGGCGCTGCCGCCGGCTTGGTGACTCTCGCCGTTTTCCGGGCAAGTCTCTTGGCCGATTTCTTTCTTACCGACTTCTTTGCTGACTTCTTTTTGGCCGCAGTTTTCCAGGCAGACTTCTTTGCCACGGCCTTCTTTTTTTTGGTTGTTTTCTTTTTGGCCAACTTTCGCATCGCTTTGCTTCTTCCTATCGTTTTTTTATTTTTACCGGCCTTCTTTTTCGATTTACGTTTCGTTGCCATAACTGCCTCCTACACTAAGGTTAAACACGGTGCTACGCATGCTGCCACGTTCGACAACCACCTCACCACAATTTGTTATAGCTGCTTCGCCGACTCACCACGGCGGGGTTCAGCAGGAACGGTGCCAGTTTACAGCCGGCACAGTTTTGCTCTCAATCTCCTCGCGCGACCCAGGCTCAGGACCCATCCGGTCGCCTTTTCATGCCCGTTTCAGTAAAGCGACCACTTCGCATCAGTCCCAGTTCAATGCCCCGCCGGTTTGATACTCGGTGACGCGTGTTTCAAAAAAGTTTTTTTCCTTTTTCAGATCAATCAGCTCGCTCATCCAAGGGAAAGGATTGGTCGCGCCTTGGTATAGCGTGTCCAAGCCAATTTGCTGACAGCGGCGGTTGGCGACATAGCGCAAGTATTCCTTGAACATTGACGCGTTAAGACCCAATACACCGCGTGGCATGGTGTCTTCGGCATACCGGTACTCCAGCTCCACACCTTTTTGGATCAACCCTTTAATGTCTTCTCGGAACTCTGGCGTCCACAAGTGCGGGTTTTCCATCTTGATTTGATTAATAACGTCAATACCGAAGTTGCAGTGCATCGATTCATCGCGCATGATGTACTGATATTGTTCAGCCGCGCCGGTCATTTTATTTTGCCGTCCCAGCGCGAGTATCTGGGTGAATCCAACATAGAAGAACATCCCTTCCATGATGCACGCAAACACGATTAAACTCCCCAGGAGCTTCTGGTCGTTTTCCATTGAGCCAGTCTTGAATTCCGGGTTGGTCAACGTATCAATGAATGGAAGTAGAAATTCGTCCTTGTCACGTATGCTCGCAATTTCGTGGTACATGTTGAAAATTTCACCCTCGTCGAGTCCCAAGCTTTCCGTTATGTACTGGTAAGCGTGAGTGTGAATAGCCTCCTCGAATGCCTGGCGCAGCAAATACTGCCGGCATTCGGGGTTGGTGATATGCCGGTACGTACCGAGAACGATGTTATTCGCTGCGAGACTGTCGGCGGTGACAAAAAACCCCAGATTGCGTTTAACGATGAGTCGCTCATCTTCGGTAAGGCCGTGTGGGTCCCTCCACAGCGCAATATCTCGACTCATATTGATTTCCTGCGGCATCCAGTGATTGGCGCATGCGGCAAGATATTTTTCCCACGCCCACTTGTACTTGAACGGCACCAGTTGATTAACATCGGCGCGGCAGTTGATGATATGTTTGTCTTCCACCGAAATGCGCTTCACGCTGTTGCCGGCGGCATAGCGCTCGTCGGGTTTTGTAAATGCAGGCGCAGCTGCGATGAACCCCGCCACCGGCTGCAGGCCGAGACCCGGAACCGAATTCAAATCATCTTCGAATTGCAACATCTTCTCTCCTTTATGTAGTTATAGGTGGATGCTAATCACTGACAGGATTCACAACTGGGATTGTCGATGGAACATAACTCCACCCCATCCCGTTTCTGGCCCTCTGTTACCGGCACCGCATTGAGCTGTCCGGCCTTGACCGTGGACTTCTCTGCGTGCGTTGCACCCAACGTGCGCAGATAATAGGTCGTCTTCAGCGCGCGGCGCCACGCCAACCTGTATATCTCATCCAGCTTTTTGCCACTCGCTCCGGCCATATAAATATTAAGGGACTGCGCCTGATCAATCCATTTCTGGCGGCGCGACGCCGCCTCCACCAGAAACACCGGATCGATTTCGAAGGCAGATGCGTAAAGGTTGCGGATATCGCTGGGAATTCGATCGATTTTCGACAGACCACCATCAAAATACTTTAAATCGGAAATCATCACTTCATCCCACATCCCGAGTTTCTTCAGGTCCGCCACGAGATACCGATTGACTACAGTAAATTCTCCGGAAAGATTGGATTTGACATACAGGTTCTGGTATGTGGGTTCAATACTCGCCGAAACCCCGATGATATTGGCGATCGTAGCGGTAGGCGCAATTGCAAGACAATTGGAATTGCGCATGCCGTAGTTTTTGATGCGCGCACGCAGCGCACCCCAGTCGAGCGTCGACGATTCATCGACCTCGACATCGCCTCCACGCTCCTGCCGCAGTAGCTTTAAGGTATCCTGCGGCAATACGCCACGGTCCCACAGTGAACCGGCATATGAGGGATAGCGCCCGCGTTCGGCAGCGAGCGCGGTAGAGGCCCAATACGCATGATATGCCACCGCTTCCATGGAACGGTCGGCAAATTCAATTGCATCCTGCGATGCGTACGGAATGCGTAGTTCATGCAAACAATCTTGGAAACCCATGATGCCAAGCCCCACAGGCCGATGCTTGAGATTGGAATTGCGAGCCTTGTTGACGGCATAAAAATTGATGTCGATGACGTTATCCAGCATGCGCATGGCGGTACTCACGGTGCGCCTCAGCTTGTCATGGTCAAGCTTACCATCCTTAAGGTGGGCAACCAGGTTGAGAGAACCCAAATTGCACACCGCAATTTCCGAGTTGTTGGTGTTGAGTGTAATCTCAGTACAGAGATTTGAACTGTGCACGACACCCACATGTCGCTGAGGAGAGCGGATATTGCAGGCGTCCTTGAAGGTAATCCATGGATGTCCGGTTTCAAACAACATGGTTAGCATCTTGCGCCACAGCGTCAGCGCGGGGAGTTTCTTATATAGCTTAATTTCACCCTTGGCGGCTTTCGCTTCGTAAGCGGTATACGCCTGTTCGAATTCCTTGCCATATTTATCGTGCAGGTCCGGCACATCCGACGGTGAAAACAGCGTCCATTCGGCGCCTTCGACGACACGCTTCATAAACAGGTCTGGAATCCAATTGGCGGTGTTCATGTCATGGGTGCGGCGGCGGTCGTCACCGGTGTTCTTGCGCAGTTCAAGAAATTCTTCGATATCCAAATGCCAAGTCTCGAGGTACGAGCAAACCGCACCCTTGCGTTTGCCGCCTTGGTTCACCGCTACCGCAGTATCGTTCACGACTTTCAGGAATGGCACCACACCCTGGGACTTGCCGTTGGTGCCTTTGATATGGCTGCCCAGCGCACGTACCGGCGTCCAGTCATTGCCTAAACCCCCGGCATATTTGGCAAGAAGAGCGTTCTCCTTGATCGCTTCGTAAATCCCATCGAGATCATCTTTGACGGTCGCAAGGTAACAGCTGGAAAGCTGTGAACGTAAGGTACCGGAATTGAATAGTGTGGGCGTAGAGCTCATGAAATCGAAATTTGAGAGCACGTTATAGAACTCAATGGCGCGCGCCTCGCGTTCGACCTCATTGAGCGCTAATCCCATGGCCACGCGCATGAAGAATGCTTGCGGGAGTTCAATGTGGCGGCCGCGGATGTGCAAGAAGTAGCGATCATATAGGGTTTGTAATCCAAGGTAGCCGAACTGAAGATCACGACCCGCATCCAGCGCTGCGGCCAGGCGCCGCAGATCGTAACGCGCGAGGCGCGGATCCAATAGTTCAGCATCGATGCCCTCTTGCAGAAAGCGCGGAAAATATTCGGCGTAAGCGGCCACCATCTGTTCCTGAGTGACCTCTTCGCCGAGCGCCTCAAGGCGAATTGAGTGCAACAACAAGCGCGCAGTTACAACACTATAGGCCGGGTCTTTTTCAATCAGCGAGCGCGCCGACAGAATCGCCGACCTGCGCACCTCTTCCGCTGGCACGCCGTCGTAAAGGTCCTTGAGCGTAGATCTGAGGATCAGCCCTGCATCCACGGCCTGTCCCAGCCCCGCGCAGGAAGCTTGCAATCGCGCGCTCAAACGCTGCATGTCGAGCGGAACTTTGCGGCCGTTTTCGACCACATTGATTACCTGAGGTGGCGCAGCAGCTTCGATTAGCGCCTTTTGTTTGGCGCGGTTGCGGGCGCGCTCTTCGCGGTACAGCACATAAGAGCGTGCCACTTCGTGCTCTCCCGATCGCATGAGGGACAGCTCTACCTGATCCTGAATATCTTCGATATGGAAAGTACCGCCGTTCGGCTGGCGGCGCATCAGCGCATTCACCACAGTTTCAGTAAGCTTCGCAACCATTTCCCGAATGCGCGCCGAAGCGGCGCCCTGTCCGCCGTTCACGGCGATGTACGCCTTAGTCATCGCCAGTGAAATTTTGACCGGCTCGAACGCGACTACGCTGCCGTTGCGGCGGATGACCTTGTACTGCGCAAAACGTGGGTCCTGGTCAAGAATAGGCGCAATATCTGAAGGGCTGATTCCGGCCGCGGAGACGGCAGAATCGTTTTCAGTAGCAATGAGCTGCTGCATCTCGATGTCTCCTGATATTTTGTAATTTTTTTAAGTTTTTATATGTAACCACTTAAGGCAACAGGGCGTTGCCCGTTAAACTACTATATGTAGTCAAAAACAGCCCTTCCTTGACCAATTCTAGTAGGTTGACTTCGGGACTGCAACTACTTTTTGTGGTGAAAGGGTGGGAGGGATACTATATATTGTAAAACGATTGAATTAGCTGCGAACATCCTGAAAAAAGCGCTGCCAATCAAAAAAAGGGCCGGGGTCCGTCTTGCGCCCTGGCGCAATCGCAGAATGCCCGACGATATCCTTGACTGGGTAAACCCGCTTCAACTCTAAGGTTAGCGCAGCCAGCGCGGCATACTGAGAATCCCGAAACGGCAGTAGATTGCTTCCTTCCAGTTCTATTCCGATCGAAAAGTCGTTGCAGCGTAGGCGGCCGTGCCATTTCGATGTTCCCGCATGCCAAGCACGCTTTAAGCAAGGAACAAATTGCAGGATTTGCCCGTCGCGCCGTATAAAAAAATGCGCCGAGACCTTCAGTCCACAAATCACCCGGTAATAAGGGTGGCCCGACGCAGCGAGTCGGTTGGTAAACAGCTCGAGCACCGCAGGCCCGCCGAATTCGTTGGGCGGCAGGCTGATATTATGGATGACCAATAACTCGATTGCGCCGTCTATTGGCCGCTCGTCGCAATTGGGTGACGGGAGAAAGCGCGCGCCTTGCAATACACCTTGGGAATCTAGCTGCAAGCGCAGAGTCGAAGGCTGCCGGTTCTGGTTCAATCAATGCCCAAGCGTTCCATGCGATAGCGTAATGAACGAAAGGTGATGCCGAGCAATTTTGCTGCCGCGGTACGATTAAAGCGGGTTTTCCCCAACGCTTCCAGTATGGCGTCCTTTTCAACTTTATCGAGATAATCCTGCAATGGCCATTTCCCGTCGGGTACGGCCGCGCGTTCCGCAGGCTGCTGCGGGGTAAGCTGCAGATCCTCGAGAGTAATTTTGGGACCCGAGCGTAGCGCGAGCGAACGTTCCAGAATATTTTCTAGCTCGCGAACGTTGCCTGGAAAATCGTATTGTACGAGCGCTTGCAACGCGTCGTCATCCAGTTCGCTTGCGGGGGTTCCATGCTTTTTGGCAAGATCTCCTAACACGGCCCGCGCGATCAAGGGAATATCCTCGCGCATGTCGCGCAGCGAGGGCATTTTCAACTCAATCACGTTAAGCCGGTAATAAAGATCTTGGCGGAATTTTCCGTTCTCGACACCCTTCGCCAGGTTCTGGTGGGTGGCGCTAATAATGCGCACATCGGCGCTTTCCTCCTGAGTGGAACCGACCTTGCGCACTTTTTTTTCCTGAATCGCGCGCAGCAATTTGACCTGCATCAACAGGGGCAAATCTGCCACTTCATCTAGAAACAACGTGCCGCCGTTTGCAGCCTGAAAAAAGCCCTCGCGGTCTTGCTCGGCGCCAGTGAAGGCTCCTTTCTTATATCCGAAAAATTCGCTTTCCATCAAGTTTTCCGGTATCGCACCGCAGTTTACCGGTACGAACGGGCCGCTTCGACGTGCACTTTTTTCATGGATTAGCCTTGCTGCAAGTTCCTTACCGGTCCCTGATTCGCCGCTGATATAAACCGGCGCTTCGCTTCGCGAGAGTTTTTCAATCAATTCGCGCACCAGGCTCATGGCTTCAGACCCGCCGAGTAGCTCATTCTCGACGGTTTTGTCATCAGCAGGCCGCGCCAGACTTAATGCCGATTTCACCAAGGTGCGCAACTGTTCGAGTGACACCGGTTTAGCAATGTAATCGAACGCCCCTGCCTTCAAGGCAGCGACCGCATTCTCGGCGCTGCCGTGCGCCGTGATCACCGCGACCGGCAAATCGTCGCAGTGCGCATCGATATACTTCACCAGATCCAGTCCATCGCCGTCTGGCAAACGCATATCGGTGAGGCACAGGTCAAAGTGCCGCGTCTGTAATAACTTGGTCGCGGAGGCAAGGTTTTCTGCGCGTTCTACTTCCAGCCCCATGCGCAATAAGGTAAGTTCCAGCAGCTCAAGGATATCGACCTCATCATCGACAATGAGTACGTTGCGCCCTGGCCCTTCGTTTTCCAACTTCGTTTGTTTGCGTTTAGTCATGTGCTTGACTTGCAAATTACCCTGAAATGTCCGCCCTTTGTGGTCTCCACATAATCCAACGTGGCGTCGTTCGCGCCACAGATTTCGCGCGCGATGTACAGGCCCAGTCCCGTACCGCCAGCCTCCGTAGTAAAAAACGGTTCAAACAAGTGGCCGCGAGATGCCGGGGACACACCCGGGCCATCGTCAATGACGTCTAATCTTACCGCATCCTTGCCCGTACCGCCTGCTGTTACGAGCCGAATGCTGCCTTCCCGCCTCTGGCAATGGCGCAAAGCATTGCGGCAAAGGTTCCACATCACTTGATTCAAATGGCTACGATCGAAAAACAATACAGGTTGAGCATGGCTCTCAAGCTTAAAGGTGGCGGTTGCAATCTTTTCGTTTCGGCAGAATTCCTCAATAAACTTGCGCAGGAAGTTCACTAGCTTTATGTTCTCGCGCAGCGCCCGGTCACGGCGGTTAAGCTTGAGAATATCTTGCACCATGCGGTCAAGCCTTTGGGCATTTTCGCTGATTATTTCAAGCAAGCGGGTTTGCGTTTCAGTCTGCTCGGGTTCTTCCTGAAGCAGCTCGGTGGCATGGCTGATTGAACTCAAGGGATTCCGGATTTCGTGTGCGATATTGGCGGTGAGCCTGCCTAAGGCGGCAAGCTTGAGCTGCTGGGCTTGCGCTTGAACGCGGCTCAAGTCTTCAAGAAAAATGACGGTGCCAAGGGCGCGGCTGTCGCCGACAGCCACAAAACGTACCCCGATGAGACGTGTGCCCGAGATCGTTAGCGGTTCGACCGGGTCTTGAGGCCGGATGCGCCAGTGCGCAAGGCGCTGTGCCAGCGCCGGCGCATATTGCTCCAATAACACGTCGTCTCCGCGTTGCCGATTCAATCCCCCAAAAAACCTCTCCACCTGTGAATTATGTTGTCGAATCACCCCATTTTCGTTTACCACCAGCACGCCATCCTGCATATCCTGAATAACCAGCTGATTAACTTGTGCCAAGTTGGCAAGCTCGATGCCGCGCTGCAAGGCGAGTCGTTCACTGACCAAGGCATATTTGGCAAGGGTATTCGCGAGCCAAGCGGTGGCGAAGTAACCGATGCTGAGCATCCCCGACTGAATATACTGCGTGCGGTCCTCGTGCCCTTGCATTACCTGAACGGTTTGCTGGAGCAGCACCGCAATGCTGGCCAGCGCCGCATAGAATAAGGATAGTTGCCCGCGGCTTATGAGGCCTGCCGCGGCAAGCGATGCAAGAAGAAGCAAGCCGAGTCCGCTTGTGATGCCGCCGCTCGCATACATCAACGTTACGAGAAAAACAATATCACCAAAAACCTGCAGGCTTAATTGCAGCGAGAAATGCGGTCGTCGCGCGGAAATAGTGAAATGGCAGAAAATACCGAACAGCACATACAATATACTGCCGCGCCAAAATAAGCCTTGATCAAGCGACCCGAAGAGGGATTGTCCGAAATATCCGGCGGTGAAAATAAACGATATGGCGACGGCCAGCCGGTAAAAATTGAAATAGAAAAGGGAGCGCCAAAACGAAATCGGGTATTCCGAATGCTGTGCGGTCAGCAACTGCGCGGGCGCGGTGATTCCTTCCCAAAAAGCACGTCGAAGGCGTCCGAGGAAGGTTCCGGAACCGCGTATTGTTGCACGACTCCCGACCTCGAGATCCGCTCGGGCGGTTTTGCCCGATTTGCCCGAGTCACTTATTTGCGAATCTGGCGCTTGCATCGGCTGACCGCCATCAGCATTTCGGGTCATTTATTGCCCGAGTGCGCACGCAGATGTTCCTTGGAGCAGAAAAAATCACCGTGACTGTTAAGGCTCTCGCTCTTCGGCAGATTCACACCACAATGAGCGCAGCGCACCATGTCTTCCGCTGCGGTATCTCGATTCTCACCCGGTTTTGAAAGGGTCTTGCCGTATGCCTTGAGAACCCAGTAAACCAGTAATGCGGAAACTATTAAAAATAGCAGTTTGCTCAAATTCATTCTCCGCGGCAGAAATCAGAGCGTGCCAAATTAGTATGGTCGGGGTGACTGGATTCGAACCAGCGACTCCTGCGTCCCGAACGCAGTACTCTACCAGGCTGAGCTACACCCCGATTGTGGCAGTCCGGGATTATTTTAGGCCCGGTTGGAGATGGTTGTGGAATCTGGCGCATGGGCCGCGGCAACCGCCACCATCTGTGTGATAGACGTTCTAGCAGCTTCTGCTAACCGCAAAATCAGCCAATTGTAGCAAAGAATCGCGGTAAATTGAACGCGGCAGCACAGCACATGCGTCACACGCCGCTTGCGCTTCTTTCTCGGCCCGGGCATGCGCGTAGTCGAGAGCGCGGGTTTCATGTATGGTGTCAAGCACCGTCTCAAATTCCTCAAGCCCGCCTTGCTCGATTGCCTTGCGAATAATTGCTGCTTGCCGTCCGTCGGCGTGCTTCATGGCATATATGAGGGGCAAGGTGGGTTTTCCTTCGGCCAAATCGTCTCCGATGTTTTTTCCGGTTTGCTGGCGGTCGCCGGAATAGTCGAGAACATCGTCAATGAGCTGGAAGGCTGTGCCGAGATGCAGGCCGTAACGTGCTACGGCCTCCTCGTTGGGATGCGAAGCCCGGCCAAGTATCGCGCCAAGTCGCGTAGCTGCCTCAAAGAGTTTGGCGGTTTTACAACGAATCACCTGCAAGTAGCCTTGTTCATCCAGGTCGGCGTTATGACAATTCAGTAGTTGCAGTACTTCACCCTCTGCAATCACGTTCGTGGCATCTGCCAAAACCTGCATCACCCGCATGTTGTCGACCTCCACCATCATTTGAAATGACCTCGAGTATACGAAATCACCCACCAGCACGCTGGCGGCGTTGCCAAACAGAGCATTCGCGGTGGGGCTGCTTCGGCGCAACGCCGATCCGTCCACCACGTCATCATGGAGCAAGGTGGCCGTATGGATAAATTCGATTACCGCCGCCAAGTCGTAATGGCGCGTCCCGCGATAGCCGAACGCGCTGGCAGACAGAATTACCAGCGCAGGTCGTAAGCGCTTGCCGCCACTGTTGATAATGTATTCGGCAACTTGACGTACCAGGGCGACATTGGAATGCAAGCGCCTGCGAATGACCTGATCCACTTCGCGCATGTCCTGCTCAATGGATCCGCGGATGGCGTCAATTGACAAAGAGGTATCCAAGTTAAATTACCGCGGCGGAAAGATATTTCACAAGCATAACAGAATAATTTATTTTGTAGAGCCCGGGCCGGCGTGCATATGAAGTTAAAAGAAGCACGCTAGTTTTGACTCGATATGGCGGTTCATATAAAATTACCTTTTTATATTGAATAAATTAGGACGTACCGGGAGCATAATGTGTACGCGGTGATAAAAACCGGGGGCAAGCAATACCGGGTTGCTTCAGGCGAAAAACTGAAAATCGAGCATATATCGCAGGAAGTCGGCAGCGAAATTGTGCTCGAGCAGGTATTGCTGATCGCTGATGGCGACAAGATCGCGACTGGCGCGCCGTGGGTTCGCGATGCCAAAGTCAAGGCGACCGTGATCGCCCATGGACGCGGCGAAAAAGTGCAGATATTCAAAATGAGGCGCCGCAAAAATTACCGAAGAACCCAGGGCCACCGCCAGAACTACACGGAAATTCGTATTGACGCAATCTCGAACAAGGACGATTAGCCATGGCACATAAGAAAGCCGGTGGCAGTTCCCGCAATGGCCGTGATTCTCAAGCTAAACGCCTTGGTGTTAAGTGTTTCGGCGGCGAGCTAATTTCGGCCGGCGGCATCATTGTGCGCCAGCGCGGAACGCGGGTTCATGCTGGAGATAACGTGGGTACAGGCAAGGACCATACGCTGTTCGCCAAAATAACCGGGAAGGTGCAATTCAAATCCAAGGGACCCGAGAATCACAAAACGGTAAGCGTGGTTCCGGTCTAGCCGACATCTGGCCAAACGGGAAAGCCCTATCGCTTGATAGGGCTTTTTTCATTTCCCTTCGCATGAGAATCGACTCCGCTTCCGACATGAAATTTATAGACGAGGCAATAATACAGGTCGCCGCCGGCAATGGCGGGGACGGCGTAGCTCATTTTCGACGGGAAAAATTCGTGCCGCGTGGCGGGCCCGATGGCGGAGATGGTGGGCGCGGGGGCAGCATTTACGCCGTTGCCGACCGCAATGTGAATACGCTCATCGATTATCGCTACCAGCGCATCTATCGCGCGAAAAGCGGCAATCGTGGACGTGGCGCGGATTGTTACGGCAAAAGCGCCGAGGATGTCGTGCTGCGCGTACCCGTCGGAACGGTGGTCAACGACAATCGTACCGGAGAACTGGTCGCCGACCTTGCGCAGCACGGGCAAAAAGCGCTGCTTGCCAAAGGCGGTGAAGGCGGTCTCGGCAACCTGCATTTCAAATCCAGTATCAACCGCGCCCCGCGCCGGTTCACGCGCGGCACCGAGGGAGAAACCCGCGAACTCAAACTGGAACTCAAGGTGCTTGCGGATGTTGGTCTGCTTGGCATGCCAAACGCCGGCAAATCAACGTTTATACGCGCCGTGTCCGCGGCGCGCCCTAAAGTGGCGGACTATCCTTTCACCACCCTCGAGCCGCATCTGGGCGTAGTACGCGTGGATCACCATCGCAGCTTTGTCATTGCAGACATTCCAGGGCTGATTGAAGGCGCGGCGGAAGGCGCCGGACTCGGACACCAGTTTTTGAAGCACCTCGCGCGCACCCGTCTGTTGCTGCACCTTGTCGACATCGCGCCGCTCGGCGAAGCCACGAACCCGGTACGTGATGCCCGCGCAGTAATCGAGGAGCTCAAGAAATACGATGAAGTGTTGTTCCAAAAACCACGCTGGTTGGTGCTTAACAAGCTCGACTTGCTCACCCCGCTCGAGCGCTTGGAAAGAACCCGTCAGTTTCTGAGCGATTTTGGCTGGCAGGAAAAAAGCTTTATTATTTCTGCGCTCACCGGCAAAGGCTGCAAAGAGCTTATTTTGGCGGTGATGCGGTACTTGGAACAAAATTGAGGGATTCGGAGCTGAATTATGCGCGAGGCCTTAAAAAACGCCAATCGGCTGGTCGTGAAAGTTGGCAGTAGCCTAGTCACTAACCAGCAAAGAGGGCTGGACCACGCGGCATTCGCACGCTGGGCCAGCCAGATCGCTACACTGAAGAGCCAAGGCAAAGACGTATTGCTGGTTTCATCTGGGGCCATCGCCGAAGGCATGCAACGGCTGGGCTGGAACAAGCGCCCGATCTCCATGCACGAGCTGCAGGCTGCTGCTGCCGTCGGACAGATGGGTCTGATTCAAGCATACGAGACGTGCTTTCGGGAGTTCGGGTTGCACACCGCGCAGATCCTACTGACGCACGAGGATTTATCCGATCGCAAGCGTTATCTCAACGCCCGCTCCACCCTGCGCGCGCTGCTGGCCCTCAATGTCATTCCCATCATCAATGAGAACGACACAGTAGTGACTGATGAAATTCGTTTCGGCGACAATGACACGCTGGGTGCGCTGGTGACCAATCTGATTGAAGCAGACGTGCTGATTATTCTTACCGATTTGGCGGGATTGTATACCTCCGATCCACGTAAGAACCCGCATGCTGCATTGATAAGTGAAGCAAGGGCGGGGGACGAACAGCTCGAAACTATGGCGGGCGGCAGCGGTTCGCACGTAGGCAGCGGCGGTATGCTGACGAAAGTACTTGCCGCCAAGCGCGCCGCCCGCAGCGGTGCGCATACCGTCATCGCTTCGGGTTACGAACACAATGTCCTGCTCAGTCTCGCGCAAGGAGACGACATAGGCACCCACATCGCGGCCGTTACCATGACTCTCGCCGCGCGCAAGCAATGGCTTGCAGATCACCTGCAAGTACGCGGGAAACTGGTGCTGGATGCCGGGGCGGCGCGTGCGCTTTGCGCCGATGGCAAAAGCCTGCTGCCGGTCGGCGTGTGCGATTTATCCGGCGATTTCGAGCGCGGTGAAGTGGTGGCTTGTTTTGATCCGCAGGGACGGGAAATTGCGCGCGGGCTAGTCAACTATAATGCCGGGGACGCGCGGCGCATTATCAGATTGCCGAGCCACGAAATCGAATCGGTACTGGGCTATGTGGAAGAACCCGAACTCATTCACCGCGATAATCTCGTGCTCCTTTAACGCACGTTTTGTCAGGAACCGCGCAAGTCCCTGATAAGCGACACGCGCACTGACTCTGCAACGGATTCACCCGCCACTTCATACTCGGGATGGTCTACCCCAATGACGAGTGTGGCGCCTTCTTTGAGCGACCAGATAATTTCGGGCGTAAGCTCAAAACGCAGAAAATGCACTGATGAGGTTTTCTCCTCGTCCTCGCGTTCCAGATCCTCATCTGCGATCGCATAAACGCGACTGCAACCGGTGGCCTGCAACCAAACGCGTTTCTCTACGCCTTTGAGTTTGGCCAGCATTTGCCTGCGTTGTTCGACCTCCGGATACTCGATCAGCATTGTAGCTTTCAAATTGCCGCCGTCGGGAATCAGCGGGTTATACGCATCAAGCTCATCCCGAATACCGTCTTCCTCGAAGATCTTTTCGGCATGCAGCATTTCCTGGATCTGGTAGCGCATGGTGAGTTCGTCCTCGAACATGAGCGTCACGTTGCTGCCCAGATACACATTGCGGTTCTTCTTATGCGCCATCACCCTGGCGCGGAATTCCTTGCGCGCGCGCGCATATGCTTCAAGCGTCATTAGGCTGTCGCGGGTTACATGTGTCATATCGGGTTCCAGTCTTTTTTTAATTCAGTTGCATAGCCTACAAGCCGTAAGCAATGCGCATCAGCGTGAGCGGATGTTCCTTACGCGGTGCAGTATTACCCATACCTTGCGCTATGTGGCGGCCGGCAATTGCACAGTCGGAACTGATGTAATCCGGGGTATGCTCCGCCATTTGCCTGAACACCGGCCTGCCGATTTTCATCGAGATATCGAAAAATTCGGTCTTCACACCCCAGGTCCCGTCATGCCCCGAACAGCGTTCCACGGTATTGATTTGGGTGCCGGGTACCATCTGCAGCAGTTCCCGAGTTTTCTGTCCTATGTTCTGCACCCGCAGATGGCAGGGAACGTGGTACGAAACGTTGCCTAGCGCTTTCTTGAAATCAGTTTTGAGTAGGCCGTCGCGCAGCCGCAGCATGAGATACTCGAAAGGGTCGAACATCGCCTCCGCAACGGACTTCACCGCGGCATCGTCGGGAAAGAGTAACGGCAACTCCTTCTTGAACATCAAAGTACAAGACGGCACCGCTGTAAGTATTGCGTAGCCCTGCCTAGCGAAATTTACCAGCTGCGGAATGTTCACCTTCTTGAGTTTGGCTACTTCTTCGAGCGCGCCGAGTTCCAGCTTGGGCATACCGCAACATACTTCTTGTTCCACTATCGTTGCTGAAATCGCGTTGTGTTCGAGGATTCTCAGCAGATCGTAGCCTATGCCCGGTTCGTTGTAGTTGATGTAACACGTGGAAAAAATCACCACCTTGCCCGGGGTGTTGGCACCGTCTTTCACCGGAAAATCGCATTTACCGACTGCAGTTTTGCGGAATGTCGCGCTCCGGTATTCAGGCAAATGGCGGTCCTTGTGGATTCCCAGCATTCCTTGCATAGCTTTACGTGCTGTGGGCGCCTTGTTGACCGCGTTAACAATCTGCACCACCACTGGAATGCTGGCGAGTTTCCCCAGGGCATCGGTGCCGGAGAGCAGCTTGTCACGAAATTTCACCTCGCCACGCCGGTATTTGATTGTCTTGGCGCGCAGCATCAAGTGCGGAAAGTCAACATTCCAAGGATGCGGCGGCACGTACGGGCATTTGGTCATGAAACACATGTCACACAGATAGCATTGGTTCACGACGTCCCAGTATTTGCTCTTGTCGACCCCATCCAGTTCCCCTGTGGTCCCTTCATCAATCAAGTCGAACAGGCGCGGAAAAGCATTGCACAGGTTCACGCAGCGTCGGCAGCCGTGGCAGATATTGAACACCCGCCCAAGTTCATTGACCAGCTGCTCCTCGTTATAGTAGTCCGGCTTGCACCAGTCGATGGGATGGCGCTTCGGCGCTTCCAAGCTGCCTTCGCGGGTCATAACATGGAAGAAACGTCAGCGCCGGGAGGCAAAACAAGAGAAAACAAGGGCGGGATAATAGACTCCTTATTCCAGACCCCCTTGCATGAGCATTTATTCAGCCAATGCGTCCAGAGCTTTCTTGAATCGGTTGGCGTGAGACCGCTCCGCCTTGGCCAAGGTCTCGAACCAATCCGCAATTTCACCGAATCCTTCGTCGCGGGCAACCTTGGCCATTCCGGGATACATATTGGTGTATTCGTGTGTCTCGCCGTGAATCGCCGATTTCAAGTTGAGACGAGTGGGACCAAAAGGCTGATCAGTGGCAGGATCACCGCAGGCCTCCAGGTACTCGAGATGACCGTGGGCATGGCCCGTTTCCCCTTCTGCCGTGGAACGAAAAACTGCCGACACATCGTTTTGCCCTTCCACGTCGGCTTTAGATGCGAAGTATAAATAGCGCCGGTTTGCCATTGATTCGCCGGCAAATGCCGCTTTGAGATTGTCGTGGGTCTTCGATCCTTTAAGCTGCATTTTGCTCTCCTGTAATTAATTGACTGATTCAACACATAACTGTGAATTGCGCGCTTGCCGCACGTGCCAAACCCCAGAGGCGCAAATTAGACTAATTCTAATAAATAAACAAAGTTTAATCTGCGACTACGGCATTGTCAATAAACGTCGCCGAATGTTAATGGCTCAGCGCGGATTCGATTTCAGCAAAAGTCCGAGCCATTTCGGTGGTATGAATGAACGCTCCAAGTTGCCGTGCTACCTGGGTCGCCGAAAAAATGCCGCGCACTTTCTGCGTATTCTCGACAGGACCTGCATCCACCACCACAGCATGCTGCTTGCCGCTTTTTTTGAGTGTGGCAACCACGTGACCTACCCGCGCATTTTGAATATCTTCCAGTTTCAACACTTCGAGGCGATGCTGCGGAATCATGATGTCCCGAACTAATACGTCCTGACGCATGATTCCACGTTCGCGCACAAATAGCAGCGGTTTCTCGCCCAAGATGTCGGCAGCGCTAATCAATCCCAGTACTAAGCGCGATCTGTCTACCACCAGCAAAAGTCGCACCCCGCGTTCGATCATCGTCTGATTCGCTGCATCGAGAGTAGCTTCCGGTTCTATGGTTGCGGCGCACACATGCTTGAGGTCCGTCATGCATTCCTGGGCCGGGCTTTCAAGATTTAGTCGCGCAACCTTGCTTTGCGTAGGCTGGTGATAGGTTGTGGCTGTATTGAGCGAATATAGGGGAAGTGGATGGAAATCTCTAAACATGCTATTGCCTCCATTTGGGTAAGCTATACCCGATTTGCCTATAGCATCTTGCAAAAATAGCGGGCAACTACAAATATCCCAGCAGGCGCGCTAGCAGCCGGCCCGTACAGGCCGCGCGTCAAACACCGCGAGATTTGACCCTTTGGTGGCGCGTACCGTTATCGCGGTTTAGAAAGCGCGAGAGTTCGTTGAGCGCCTGCTGGTAAACATCGCGCTTGAACTCTATTACAGACTCCATTGGCACCCAATAGTTCTGCCAGCACCACGCATCAAATTCAGGATGCGCGTGCGCACGGAGTTTGACATCGCAGTCGCGACCAACAAGCCTCAATAGGTACCAGATCTGCTTTTGGCCCTTGTAAGAACCACGCCATACCTTCCTGACCCAGTTAAATGGCACGTTGTAACGCAACCAATCGCGCGTGCGCCCGATGATTTTCACGTGCTCACGGCTTAATCCGACCTCTTCCAGGAGCTCGCGGTACATGGCTTGCTCAGGTGATTCTCCGGGGTTGATCCCACCCTGCGGAAACTGCCAGGAATGCTCCTTTACCCGCTTGCCCCAAAAAACCTCGTTCCTGGAATTGAGAATAATAATGCCGACATTAGGGCGATATCCGTCTCTGTCGATCATATCAACCACCCGTCATTATCCAAATCAAGCTAATTTTTCCATATTTCACATAAGATTGTAAAATACGACACTTTTGGTCGGAGTTTAGCGGGTATCTATGCGGGTCTCGCAGTACTTTCTTTCCACCTTGAAAGAAGCACCTTCCGAAGCCGAACTTGTCAGCCATCGTTTAATGCTGCGCGCCGGCCTCATCAAGCGCCTGGCGAGCGGCCTTTATAGCTGGATGCCGCTTGGCCTGCGCGTGCTTCGCAAAGTGGAAGCCATCATTCGCCAAGAAATGGACAAGAGCGGCGCAGTTGAACTACTCATGACCGCCGTGCAACCAGCGGAACTGTGGCAGGAATCCGGACGCTGGGACATGTACGGCCCGGAACTGCTGCGGATTAAGGACCGACACCAGCGCGACTTCTGTTTCGGCCCGACACATGAAGAGGTCATCACCGACATCGTGCGCCGCGAAATAAAAAGTTATCGCCAACTGCCCGTTAATTTTTACCAAATCCAGACCAAGTTCCGCGACGAGATTCGCCCGCGCTTTGGCGTAATCCGCGCGCGCGAATTCGTAATGAAGGACGCCTATTCGTTCCACCCAGACAAGGCAAGCCTCGGTCGAACCTATCAGCTGATGTACGATACCTACTCGCGAATCTTCACGCGCCTGGGTCTCAAATTTCGTGCCGTTGCTGCAGCAACCGGCACAATCGGCGGAACCATATCGCATGAATTCCATGTGCTGGCGGAATCCGGCGAAGACGCGATCGCGTTTTGCCCAAACTCAAATTACGCGGCAAATGTCCAGCTGGCCGAAGCGCTTGCGCCTGAAGTCGCCCGAGGGGCGCCACGGCAAACAATGGAAAAAGTTGCCACTCCCGGGAAAAAAACCTGCAAAGAAGTGAGCGACTTGCTCAAACTGCCCCTCGCGAGAACCGTGAAGTCGCTGCTGGTCGCCTGCGATCAGCGGATGTATATGCTGCTGGTGCGCGGGGATCATGCGTTGAATGAGACAAAAACACAAAATATTCCCGGCCTCAATCGGTTCCGTTTTGCCACGGATAAGGAAATCCTGGCGGCAACGGGATGCCCGCCCGGCTACATCGGGCCCGTAGGTCTGGATCCGAATATAGTCACAATAGCCGATCGCAGTGTCGCGGCAATGAGCGATTTCATTTGCGGCGCCAACGCCAACGACTATCACTTGATCGGCGTCAACTTTGGCCGCGACTTACCGGAACCGTCGACCGTCGCGGACATACGCAACGTTGTGCTCGGGGACCGCAGCCCCGACGGCAAGGGGTTATTGGAGATTTGTCGAGGGATCGAAGTCGGCCACGTATTTCAACTCGGCACCAAATATTCCGAGGCCATGGACGCGAAATTCCTGGACGAAAACGGGCAAACGCGGGCAATGGAAATGGGCTGCTATGGAATCGGCGTGTCGCGCATCGTGGCGGCTGCGATCGAGCAAAATAACGACCAGCACGGAATCGTTTTTCCGCAGGCTATGGCGCCTTTCCAGCTCGCCATTGTGCCGGCCGGAACAAGCGCCGGTGTGCGCGCTGAGTCGGAGAGAATGCATGACGAACTTTCCGCCTGCGGTATCGAAGTCCTGCTGGATGACCGCGACGAACGTCCCGGAGTGATGTTCGCGGACATGGAGCTCATCGGCATCCCCCACCGGCTGGTGGTCGGCGAGCGAGCGCTCAGGCAGGGCGCGGTAGAATACCAGGAGCGCCGCAACGGGGAAATGCGAATTATTCCCTTGCAAAACTGCGTTACTTTTATAAAATCCCAGCTATGCGCGTACTAATTACCTGCTTTTTGCTAGCTACGTGCCAGCTCGCGTGGGCTGGTCCGCAAACTTATGAGCCGCTTTCGGCGAGCGTCCGCGCAATGTTGCGAACCGCTGTTAGCGATGACGCCACGCCTTGGCTTGCTTTCGGGTCCGAGGCCAAGGCCAAAGCGTGGCTCGCCGATATGTCACGTCGGCTAGCGGACCGAATGCCGAATGAGCAAGCGCGGATGGATTTTCTCCGGACCGTGCATTACGAGGCCTCCCGCGCCGGGCTCGACCCGCAACTGGTGCTGGGATTGATCCAGGTGGAAAGCCGCTTTAATAAATATGCAATATCAAGAGCCGGCGCACGCGGTTATATGCAGGTCATGCCGTTCTGGAAGAAAGAAATCGGCAGTAACGAACACGATCTGTTTCACCTCAAGACTAACCTCCGCTACGGCTGCACTATCCTGCGCTACTATCTGGACCAGGAAAACGGCGATCTTTTCCGGGCGCTCGGCCGCTATAACGGAACCCTTGGACAATCGAAATATCCCAACCGGGTGGTCAGGGCATGGATCACCTCTTGGAAATACCCGGCGCGCGGTTACTCAAGACAAATCTAACCGGGCTGATTCACCAAGCCGGGAAAACCGGTGTTCGGGATGCAAGATAAACACCGGACCATTCCACAACCTGCTTTTTGAGACCCAGAAACTGTTCGATCCGCTGCCGGTTGAGGGGTCCGACGTGACGCATAACCAAGTCGCCGCTGGGATTGAATATGAAACTGGTGGGTAGCCCGTTGACTTTGCCGATTTGCGCAGCGATTTTCTCGTCTCCCAGCACCACCGGATAAGATATGAACATATTGTCCGCGAATTCAATCACCGCTTTTGAATCCCGGTATTCCATCGCAATACCGATAACTTCCAGTTCATTTCTATGGGATTCGTACAGCGACACCAAATCCGGGATTTCTTCAAGACAGGGCGGACACCAAGTCGCCCAGAAATTTACCAATACCCATTTTCCACGGTAATCGCTAAGCCGGTGCGTTTTCCCCTGCGTGTCGGTCAAGGAAAAATCCCCAGCATGCGCCGCGCCCGCGAGCGCCAGACAGGCGGCCAAAAAAAACTGTTTTGTTAAAATCTTTTGCAATTGCGATCACTAATGGATGCGGATAATCGGGACAACTGACCGCGCATTTTGCGGTGACGCGAGCGTGCAGCGCCTATTGACACCTCTGTTGCTTTCTGCGTGAATACTTGCCATTTTGCGTCTATACTTGCTTTGTGCAAAATAATGGCCAGGTTCGCCGCTCGGCCGCTAACAATTAGTTCGCTTTTCGGGAGACTTCTTTCGAAGGTACAGTACCTGTTCATTGGTCCTGTATATTAATTTATGCCAATTAAACTCAGTTTGCCTGAAACCGGCGAAACTTTGCAATTGAAGGCGGAAACCCGCCCAAGGCGGGTTAAAGCGTGGCTGGAGGCGTTACCGCTGGCCAACATCGTGGAAGCCGCACGCAGTGTTTCCGATGCGCTCATTTCGCTTAACCGGACTCCGCTGGATATTGAGAACCGCCTCAAGTTGCTCGAGCTGTATACTGCCGCGATCAACAATTTGGTTCCCGAATTGGAGCATAAATACACGATGGTCGCACTGCCGTTGCCTGAGAAGAGCCGCCAGGCTGCGAATCTTGCACGCCGGTTGTACGTTGAGCTGGCCTACGGTTACAAGATCATTCTGCTCGACCGGTTACAGAAAAAACGCCTTCGGATTGCAGGCCGCGCGCACCTGCATCTCCTAATTCAGCGCGCCATGGACGCCTTGAGCAAAGCCTTGGGCGCGTTTTACAAAACCTATTCCCCGGCGCCGCCCGGGATGTGGTCGGAAATCCACCAACTGGCTCAGCTCGCGCTGCAGCGTAAGCTGCACGATGAGCCGTTGGACGGGGGCCGCAACAGCATCAGCTCGACGTACAAACGTGCGCTGCTGCTTGGCTTGGCGAATCCTTACAAGCTCATGCAAGGAGAAGTAGAAAAGGTTACCGATTACCTGGAGCAGCAGGGGAATCTGGCCAAGCTCTATCCCATGCAGGATAAGCAGAATGCCTCGGGAGTTTTTGTGATTAATCTGGATAGCGACGCCCCGCCAAAATCCCTCGAGCAGGATACAAAAGCCACAATGCACAATCACATCCTGCTTGGCACTGACGCCCTGGTTTCCGCCTTGGAGGACGACATCGCGAGACTGGAAGCGGCAAACTTGCAAAAAGCGCTGAGTCTGCCGGATCACACCAAACAGGTTTCATATGTCAGCCTATTACGGCGGCTCGGCAGGGACTGGACGTTCATGCCCAAGCGCAAATTCCAGCGCATGAATAACAATGCCCCCATGGAAATCTGTGTGGGCCTGCGCGCGACGTGTCACTATGTCTCGGCCCAGCCTGAGCTGGCCGAACAGAGCGCTCTGGATTTCAGAATTGACACCATCGGCGGCTCGACTGGCACGGCCAAATCCGAACGGGCGCATTTTGCCACGAGCCAGTGGGCGGTTACCAACGAAAGCGCCGGCGGAATGGGACTGAAATCCGTCACCAACATCACGCAGCCAATCCGGATCGGGGAAATAATTGGGTTGCGCTCAGCGGACAGCCGAATCTGGAATATCGGCGTGGTACGAAGGGTGTTCACCGGAAACTCGGATAATGTTGAGCTCGGGGTGCAGATGTTGGCGCCTACAGCAACTGCGGTAACCATCAAGCCGGTTGTAGCGGGCCCCAAGGAAACGTTCCAGGCGGCTTTGCTTTTGCCCGAACTGCGCCCGCTGCAACAGCCTGCCACGATCGTCGCGGCCCCGGCCACATTCCGCAGCAAACTTGAATACCTTCTCTACATGAACGGCGTTGTTAGCCATGTGCGCGCCATGCGCCTCGTCGACCAGACCGCCAGTTTCGACCTGTTCCAGTTCAGCATCGAATAGGCCGCGGAATCGAGTGCGTCGGGGGCCCTCAGGGCGTTGCTTGGCTGACACCGCTCCCGGCTTCGGAAAACAGCGTTTTCAGTGGAATTTTCATTTCTCCTTGCTCAAGCATATCCTGAAGTAATGTATCAGGTATACCGGAGTGAGGCATCCTCGGGTGCGCGCGCGGCGGATCAAATACAAACAAGCGGTAGACATCTGCCACCGTAAGCTGTTCCGGATCACGCACCAGCACCCATCCCTCGCCAGCCGCTTTGCGCACCCAGTTTGCCGTACTCAGACGCTGCAGCACATCTTCAATTTCTTCTATGCCAAGTCGCAATTGCTTGTGTAATTTCGGCAGGTTCATCACATCCCCGGTTTTAAGCGATTGAATGAGGGCCCGCAAGATTTGCAGGGCATGGTAAAACTGGTAACCCGGTGCCCTCTGTTCCGGGTCCACGTCCCCGCGCCAGTTCGGCAATGACGCCGCAATGACTGCACCGAGGAGAAACACAAGCCAAGAAAGGTAGATCCACAACAGAAAAATGGGAAGACTGGCAAAGGTGCCGTAAACCAGCTTATAGCTGGGAACGTGCGCGATATAAAACGCAAAGCCTCGCTTCATTGCTTCAAAACCCACGGCCGTAACGATGGCACCGGCAAACGCGTGATTCACCGGAACATAGCGATAAGGCACGGTGAGAAAAAGCAGCGCGTAGGCGACCGTCGACAATAGCAGCGGCGTGAGCTTGAGCAAAAACAATTCCATGGCCGGGAGCTGCTTGGTAAATCCCAGAGCCGTCGTGAGCATCCAGGACGTCATCGACAGGCTGGCGCCGATCAGAAGCGGCCCCATGGTAAGCACCGTCCAATAAATCAATAGCCTGTTTAGCAGAGGGCGCGGGCGTGTCACTCGCCATATGGTATTGAGTGTACGGTCTATCGTTAGCATCAACATGAGCGCGGTCACGCCCAGAAAAATTATCCCCAGCGCCGTGAGTCGCGCCGCGTGCTCGGTGAACTGCTTCAGGTAAACGGTGACAACTTTACCCGCCGCTTCTGGAAGCAGGTTGTTCCATATGAATGTTCTTAGCTCAGCAGAAAAATTTGAAAACACCGGGAATGCCGTCAATACCGCCAAGACAACGGTAATGAGCGGCACTAAAGACAGCAAAGTGGTGAAAGTAAGGCTGCCCGCCGCCTGGAGGCAACGGTCGTGCTTGAAGCGCTTCCATACAAACCGCAAATAGCCAGAGCCTGAGTAGATTCGTCTCGGCATAAGCAGAGGGAATGAATTTGGTTGCTATATAATACCTATGATTCGTCGTTAATGCTTCCTTTATGAAAGAAATCCTCGTTCTCTATTACAGCCAGTACGGCGCAGTAAAACAAATGGCGCGGGCGATTGCACACGGCGTTGAACAGGTACAAGAGGTGAAAGCGCGCATCCGGACGGTTCCCAAGGTGTCTACCGTTTGCGAAGCGGTGGAAAAAGAGGTTCCCGATGCAGGCGCGCCGTACGCCGAAGTCAAGGATCTTGAAGAATGCATCGGCATTGCATTGGGAAGTCCGACGCGCTTTGGCAACATGGCCGCGCCTCTTAAATATTTTTGGGACGGCACCGGAAATCTGTGGATGAAGGGCAGCTTGGTCGGCAAGCCCGCGGCGCTTTTTACATCCACCTCCAGTCTGCATGGCGGACAGGAAGCAACGCTCCTTTCGATGATGCTGCCGCTATTGCATCATGGCATGGTGATCATAGGTATACCTTATTCCGAGCCGGAGCTTATCAGCACCAAAAGCGGCGGCACGCCCTACGGCGCGAGCCACGTTGCCGGTATGGCAAGCGACCAACCGGTCACGGAAGAAGAACGAAAACTCTGCATCGCGCTCGGCAGGCGGCTTGCCGAAACGGCATTGAAGCTGGCATGACCAACGCTGCTGAAGCGCGGCGGTTGTTGCGCAAAAGGCGTTTCGGCATGCTGGCCACCCTTTCCAAGAAATTCGGTGGCCATCCGTTCGGCTCGATCACCCCTTACGTTCTCGACCACGACGCGCGACCCGTGATACTTATCAGCACGCTCGCCGAGCACACCAAGAACATCGATAACGATAACCGGGTAAGCCTGCTGGTTAATGAACCCGGCACCAACGTGCAAGCGGAAGCGCGCCTAACCGTGCTCGGCAACTGCGCTCGCATGCAGGATCAGGAACAGGTGAAAACACGCTACCTGCGCTATTTTCCAAATGCATCTGGCTATTTCGACACCCACGATTTCTTTTTCTACCGCATTCAGCCCATGGTGATTCGCTATATCGGCGGCTTTGGCGAAATCCATTGGATTCCAGAAAAAGATTTCGCGTGCCCTGAGAACAAGCTCGCGGCACAGGAGCAAAGCATACTTGCGCACATGAACCAGGACCACGCCCAGAACTTGCGCGACTATTGCCGCCGTTATCAAGACAGGAATGTGAAGAATGCCGAAATGATCGGAATAGACTGCGACGGCTTCGATGTCCGCGCCGACGGAGAATTATTGCGCTTCGATTTCGAAACTCCAGTGCTCGACGCCCTGCAAGCGCGTGCAGCGCTTGTGAAAATGGCGAAGGAATGCAAAGCGTGAACAGCGAGTTATTGAGACAATTGAACGCGCGGTGACGTGTTGCGACGGAAACAATGGTTTTTATTGTGCGACCAGCCGGCACAAAAACCAATTATGGCACGGCACTTCCAGCCCATCCACACTATTTAAATGTTGGGAGTGTTTGGGAGACAGTAATCTACATACCAGAAAGACCCGACCAACCACAGAACACCTGCCACTACGAGAATCAAAGCAAGTAGCATCGACCTACGCATAGCGGACAAGTACCAACCAGCTTTCCCCGGCTTTTGCTTTACATCCCACATCTTGTACTGATGTCGCCAATACGCTGCCGAGATTGCCGCGACCAGACCAAACGACATTAAGGTGATAAAAAGCAAAAACGCAAGCATATTTGCGTACTGGAGGATCTTGTCCAGTTGGGAAATGGCTGCAACGACAGATCCGCCAGCCACAGCCTGTAGCATGCCTATAGCAAAAGCTTCGTTACCAAATATCTGTTCTCTATCCGGATGCATTGGCGGACGTTCAGGTTGTTTTTCCGTCATAGCGATTTTTGTGCCGTAAAGCTAGATATAGACACCGGAAAAACTGCAATTAATTACGCCAAATTCAGCATGATTTTGTCATCCTACACCAGAACAAGTTTGCAAACGGAAGCCGTTTTGGCTTGAGAATTTTCCCCTTCTGAGCCGCCGAATACCGCAGCCAGACTTGGGAGCAGTCGGCGAGCACTGTCTGAGCGCGGAACGCGCGAGTTGCGCAGCCGCCAAGTTTGGTGAGGAACGGAGGAAATTCCATGGGGGCGGCGAGGCAGGGTTGCGTTTTCTTTGGTGACTTTCTTTTGGCGACGCAACAGAAAGCCACCAGCTCCCGGTCTGCCACCGGCGAACTTTAGATCAAAGGTCAAAATGTGTTTTTATATTTACGAACTGACTTCTCAAAACCTGACCACCCATTGTTTCCTCGCGTCTTGAGGCAACCGATCGGATCATTTTTTTTCAGCGCGGTTCCGAAGGGCTTCTAACATATCCTTGATGTACGGCGCCATGACAGTACGCGCCACGGGGCGCGCCGCGGCAGATTTGAATCCTCCAACCTGGTCGGTCGAGACGCGGGCGACATAGATCAGTAGCGTGCCGTCCTTGGTCGGGATCGCCGCGACGATCTGCTGCATCGAGTTGTAATCGTGGCTGGCGTAATATGTGCGCTCGACGTTGACATAGGCATAGTCTACGAACATGGCCATGCGGTGCGTCAGTATGTAGGTCGGACGGTCGAAGAGTTCGACGTTGAACCAATGAAAGGATTCTTCGAACTTATCCTTCGTTACTTTTTCCTTGGCAGCCGGGTAGTGCAGAAGCAGGTCGTGCAAGTGGGGCACGTGCTTTTCCAGCCCCGCGCTTTCCTTGGTGGCAAGGAGCAATTCGTCGCGGACAGACCGTTGTGAGTTCTTCCCGCGCTGGTACGGGGCAATGCCTGCCAGGCCCTTTGTCCGATAGGCCTGATACCTGGCCAGCAGGTCCTGACGGACGAGTTGCTCCACTTCCTTTACCGGCACAGCCTTGCCTTTACTCGCTGACTTCAGCGCCTGAAAGGCGGCCATCTCCTTGGCATCCAGGTTCAGCGTGCTGCCCGGTTCGGCATCCAGATAGCGCTGGGCTTCTTTTTCGGGATTCGGCTGCAGATCCACCGCCGCGAAGTCCGCCAGCGTCCCTGCTCCAGGAATCGTGACGCGCACCTTGAAAGCCTTGACCGATTCTGTATCCTGCGTTTCTCGATACAGCTTTGCAATTTCCTCGGGCTTGGCCTTGATCAGCAGGGCAAGGCCGATCGAGAGCGACCGCTCGGATCCCTCGCCTACAGATCTCTCGACGATCTTGCCTTCCTTCGCATTTTCCAAATCTCCCTTTGTAAATTTCAGGTCTCGGAGAAGCTCATCGACAGGAGGCAACTTGGTTTCGGCTCGAAGCGGCGCACTGAACAGCAGGCAGGCACACAGGCTGACAATTGCGGTACCCGCGGTCCTGGCGCGCCACGCACCAGGAGTAACAGGGCAAATTTCACGCATGATCATATTTCCTCAATGGTAGTCCAGAATTTCCACATGCTTTAACAATTGCGGATCTCTGCAAATACTACCGCCTATTTCTGAATTTGATTTACGTTCATGTGAACTTATCTCCCCACTGTTTTCGTCGCAGCTCCGGCAGCTTGGGCTGAATTCAGGTTAGATTATTTGGAGCGCTTGATCAAACGTAAGACGAAAATAAGTATGATCGCGCCAATTGTCGCAACAATGATGCTTCCGAGCAGTCCACGACCTGCGGACACGCCCAGAGAACGAAACAGAAACCCTCCCAACAACGCTCCAACCACACCGACGACAATGTCCCCAACGACGCCAAATCCTCCGCCCTTTACCAGCTGCGCCGCCAACCATCCTGCCACCAAACCGATCAAAATGAACCAGACGAAATCCATGATGTTCCCCTTGGCTGGAATTAATCAATTGACATCTCACACCTGACCGTGCGTCAGCCACTTAAACCTTTCGCGGTCTTTCGCCGCGCGTGCTTCTTTTTTCGTGCCTTTTTCTTCGGTCGTTTCTTAGCGTCCTTAACGCTTTGGAGCAGCTGTTCAGCCAGAAGTACTTCGCCGGAGATCAAGCCGGCGGCCTTCGCGACTGCAAGCTTGGCCGCAGCCTCGTTTTCGTTTGGATTAGCCAGGAGCAGCTCCCGAATAGCTTCCCGTATCGCTTTCTCGGCATTCTGCTTCAGGCGGGTGTGCTCGCTCCTTTTGAGCACATGCATGATTGCATCGACAACCGGTTTAATTAGCGCCGCTTCAATCGCCATATTGATTTCTAACGTGAGCCGCCAAGCAGCGAGATAAAAACAGTTACCGGCCGCCGGCTGGCCGCAAGCGGACTTCGATTCCCGCGCTCCCTTGTTTTCTTAAGGATTGGCTTAGTGATCTTCCTTAAATGCGTCTTCACGTTCGTTCCGATACTCATCGTAACTTTTATGTTCCGGATCGCAGTTAGGTGTTCCCGAGCGATCCATGCACTGTTTTTGGTATAGAGCCTCATAGGTGCTGCGCTTGAGCTCATCAGATGTGCAGCCGGGCAATGCCAGCATAAAGAAGACAACGATTCCCACGAAGACGTTTCGGTTCATAGAAGGTGTAATTAACTGTGCCAAACGCAGTGATTCTGTCATTGTACAAAATCAGAATCAACGCATTTTAGTTTTTGTATCCCCTGCGAGCCGCCAAGCGACGAGGGCAAACCGGGGGAATTGAAGCGAGCACTGTCTGAGCGCGCAGCGCCCGATTTGGCCGAGGAACGCGGGGGAAATCGGCGAACCGGGGCGCCTTCTTTTTGGTTACTTTTTCTTGGCGAAGCAAGAAAAAGTAACCAGCCGCCGGTCTGCCACCGGCTTTTAAATCACACCGTCATTGCCTGCGGGTTGATTCTTTCCAGCTTGCTGTGCAATTTATTCAGCGCGCTGATATAGGCCTTGGCAGATGCCACCACGATATCGGTATCCGCCCCCAGCCCGTTGACGATGCGCCCGCCCTTCTGCAGCCGCACCGTCACTTCGCCCTGCGACTCAGTGCCCGTCGTGATGTTGTTGACTGAAAAAAGTTGCAGCTCGGCGCCACTCTTCGCGATGCTTTCAATCGCCTTGAAGGATGCATCCACCGGACCGCTGCCGTTCGACTCGGCGCGCTTTTCTCTGCCGCCTGTGGTAATCACCACGCTGGCATAAGGCAGTTTACCGGTTTCCGAATGGGCTCTGAGCCCCACTAGTTTGTAATGCTCCTGCACGTGAGCCGCGGCCTCTTCTGAAACCAACGCCTGCAAATCTTCGTCGAAGATTTCATGCTTCTTGTCCGCCAATTCCTTGAAGCGCACAAAAGCTGCGTTGACCGCTTCCTCCGATTCGAGCTCGATACCAAGCTCCATGAGGCGGTTCTTGAACGCATTGCGTCCGGAATGCTTGCCGAGCACTAGCTTGTTCGCGCCCCAGCCCACATCTTCAGCGCGCATGATTTCGTAGGTCTCGCGATGCTTGAGCACGCCGTCCTGGTGAATTCCCGATTCATGGGCAAACGCGTTCGCCCCGACGATGGCTTTGTTCGGCTGCACTGTAAAACCGGTGATACCCGCGACCAGGCGGCTCGCCGGAACAATCTGGGTGGTGTCAATGCGCGTATCGCACGGGAAAATATCCTGCCGCGTGCGCACCGTCATAACGATTTCCTCGAGCGCGGCGTTGCCGGCGCGCTCCCCAAGACCGTTGATGGTGCATTCCACCTGGCGCGCTCCGTTCAATACAGCGCTCAACGAATTCGCGACCGCCAATCCCAGGTCGTTATGACAATGCACCGAAAACACTGCCTTGTCCGAATTGGGAATGCGTTCGCGCAACTGACGGATCAGCGCGCCGAACTGCTCGGGGACGTTGTAGCCCACAGTGTCAGGGATGTTGAGCGTTCTCGCACCCGCCTTAATCACCGCTTCCAGCACTCGGCAAAGGAAATCCACTTCCGAACGCCCGGCATCTTCGGGTGAAAACTCAACGTCGTCGGTATATTCGCGCGCCCAATTCACGGCCTTTACCGCCTGCTCCAGCACCTGCTCGGGCGACATGCGCAGCTTTTTTTGCATGTGGATCGGGGAGGTGGCGATGAAGGTGTGCACACGCGCGGCGGGCGCTCCCTTGAGCGCGTGACCTGCGCGTTCGACGTCCGCTTGCATAGCGCGCGCCAGTGCGCATACGGTGCTGTCCTTGATGGTTTTGGCGACCGCTTGCACCGATTCGAAATCACCATTGCTCGCCGCCGGAAAACCGGCTTCGATCACATCCACGCGCATGCGCTCGAGCTGCTTGGCAATGCGCACTTTCTCTTCGCGCGTCATGGACGCGCCGGGGCTCTGCTCGCCGTCGCGCAGGGTCGTATCAAAAATAATTAACCGTTGTTTCATTTCGTTCTCCGCTCGAAAAATCTGCATATTACAATTCAGAAACCGGTATTCGGTTTCTGAAGCTCAGGGCAATGCTGAATGGAAATTAGGAGTGTTTAGCGCACGAGGCGCAGCAGCAGACCCGCCAGCAGAGCGCCGGCAAGGCGGGAAACGAGGCTAATGGTGCGGACAGAACTCATGGTGCAGGAAATATAATGCCTTTTTGCCGAATATGCAAGAAGCGCTTTTATTCAGGCACGGATTTGTCTCTCGAGGCTGCCCTGACCAAAGGTTTGCCTTTTCTGTGCTCCCAGAGCGCCATGATGTAGCCGGACAGCGCGTAAGCAACAAAGACGCTGAATAGCACAGTGGGCGGGTCGACCGAAATGAGAACGAACGACAGCACCAGAAGCAGCATGAACACGAAGGGAACGCTTTTGCGGAGGTTGATGTCCTTGAAGCTGTAGTAGCGTAGGTTGTTCACCATTGACAGCCCGGCAAAGACCGTTACAAACCAGGCGAGCCAGCGCACATCCCCGCCCCTTATCTCGTAATCATTCATCACCCATACCAGTCCCGCGATCAGCGCCGCAGCTGCGGGGCTGGGTAACCCCTGGAAGAAACGTTTGTCGGCCACTTCGAGCATGGTGTTGAAGCGCGCGAGCCGCAGCGCAGCCCCCGCGCAGTAAACGAAAGCGGCAATCCAGCCAAGCCGGCCCATGCTTTGCAGCGCCCAGACGTAGGATACCAGTGCCGGGGCCGCACCGAAGGAAACCATGTCGGAAAGGCTGTCGTATTCCGCGCCGAACGCGCTTTGGGTATGTGTCAGGCGGGCCACCCTGCCATCCAGCCCATCCAGCACCATCGCCACAAGAATCCCAACCGCGGCATATTCGAATCGCCCGTTCATTGCCTGGACAATCGCATAAAACCCGGCAAACAGTGCCGCTGTAGTAAAAAGATTGGGCAGCAGGTAGATTCCGCGCTTAGGCAACTTGCCCTTCAGCAGCCATTTGTTGGGTTGTTCCGGATCGTACATTTCCATAATTCTTACCTCGGCAACTCAGCCAGGATACTCTCTCCCCCGTACACCTTATCACCGATACCTGTTTTGACCAAGACGCCCGGCGGCAGGTAAACATCCACGCGCGAGCCAAAGCGGATAAAACCGTAGCGCTGCCCGCGCGCGAGCGAGTCGCCGCTGCGCGCGTAACAAAGAATGCGCCTGGCTATCAATCCCGCGACTTGCACGCAGACAATGTCAAGACCGTCGGCGGTTTTAATCCACAATGCTTTGCGCTCGTTTTTCTCGGACGCTTTAGACAGCGCAGCGTTGAAAAACGCCCCCGGATAATACCAGTCTTTCTCGATCCGTCCGGTCACGGGACTGCGGTTGGAATGCACGTTGAATGCGTTCATGAATACGCTTACTTTCAATGCCTCGCGCAGCAGGTAGGGATCTTGAGCGCGCTCCACCGTAACAATGCGCCCGTCCGCCGGCGATACCACTGCGCGGTCGTTGTCGGGCACCCTGCGCGGAGGGTCACGGAAAAACTGCAGAACAAAAAGGCTTGCAAGCCATAAAGGCAGGCTGCAATACCACGGTGCAACGAGCGTCGCAACTACTGAACCGACTACCGCGATCGCGAAATACGACCAGCCTTCGCGCGCGATGATGGGATGAGGGTAATTCATCAACGAAGTGAGTGCGCAAAAAGCTGTTTCCGCGTTACCCCTTGCCGCTCACCGCTTTCTCCTCGCTAGTTTTTAGTAACATCCACCAGTTTGTTTTTCTTGATCCACGGCATCATGTTGCGCAGTTTCGCCCCAATCTCCTCTACCGGATGCTGGGCGGCGACCCGGCGCATGGCTTTGAGCGAAGGCGCGCCCGCCCGGTTTTCCAAGATAAATTCCTTGGCAAACTGCCCGCTTTGGATTTCTCTGAGTATGTTCTTCATCTCGGCACGGGTTTTCCCAGTGATGATGCGCGGGCCGCGGGTAAAGTCGCCGTATTCCGCGGTGTTGGAAATCGAATAACGCATGTTGGCGATGCCGCCTTCGTAAATCAGATCGACTATCAGCTTTACTTCGTGCAGGCACTCGAAGTAGGCCATCTCCGGCGCATATCCCGCCTCCACCAGCGTTTCAAACCCTGCCTGTATGAGCGCCGTCAGGCCCCCGCACAGCACCACCTGCTCACCAAAAAGATCGGTTTCGCATTCGTCCCGAAAAGTGGTTTCAATCACGCCGGCGCGCGTGGCGCCGATGGCGCAGGCATACGAGAGCGCGACATCCCGCGCTTTGCCCGAGGCGTCCTGCTTTACAGCAATCAGGCTGGGCACGCCGCCGCCTTGGATATAAGTTGAGCGCACCAGGTGGCCGGGGCCTTTAGGCGCAATCATGATAACGTCGAGATCGGCGCGTGGCTCGATCTGACCAAAATGGATGTTGAAGCCATGTGCGAAAGCCAGGGCTGCACCCTTCTTGATGTTTGGCTCGATTTCCTTACGGTAGACTTCGGGATGGTGCTCGTCCGGAAGCAAAATCGTCACGACGTCTGCGCCTTTTACTGCCTCTCCGATGTCCTTTACCGCCAGCTTGGCTTTCTTCGCCTTGTCCCATGAGGCTCCTCCCTTCCTCAAGCCGACCGTTACTTTAACGCCCGACTCCTGCAAATTGTTGGCGTGTGCATGTCCCTGCGAGCCGTAACCGACGATAGTGACTTTTCTTCCCTTGATCAGGGACAGGTCGGCATCTTTATCGTAATAGACTTTCATGGCTACCTCTCAGATTTTGAGTATTCGTTCCCCGCGGCCGATACCGGAGGCGCCGGTACGCACTGTTTCCAGTATCGCGCCGGGTTCCATGGCCTGCAGGAAGGCATCGAGCTTCGACCCGGTGCCGGTGAGTTCTATGGTATAAGCTTTGTCGCTGACATCGATAATGCGCCCGCGAAAAATATCCGCCATGCGTTTCATTTCCTCTCGATCCTTGCCCGATGCGCGGACTTTCACCAGCATCAGCTCGCGCTCAATAAACTCACCGTCGTTCAAATCCACAACCTTTACCACGTCCACCAGCTTATTTAACTGCTTGGTGATCTGTTCAACGACATCGTCGGAACCCCTGGTAACTATGGTCATGCGCGACAGCGTAGGATCTTCAGTAGGCGCCACCGTCAGTGATTCGATGTTGTAGCCACGGGCGGAGAACAGGCCGGACACTCTGGACAGCGCGCCAGCCTCATTTTCCAAAAGCAAAGAAAGGATGTGTCGCATGTATTTAAATTATACGTTTCTTAAACTGGAGCTGATGAACAAGTATTTTGGGTCAAAACAGGGCGTCAAATTTTGCGCGAACGGAGCATACGCGAAAAGCATGTAACCATCCCAAAAAGCAGCACTACACCGTATCAGCCCAAAAGGCGCCATTCATCAAAGATCTTCTGCGAGTATCATTTCTGATATCCCCTTGCCGCCCGGCACCATCGGATAGACATTTTCGTTTTGATCGGTGATGAAATCCATGAACACCAGTTCGTCTTTCCGGCTGAATGCTTCTTTGAGTGCGGGCTCGACGTCGGCTGGTTTCTCGATTTTCATGCCGATGTGCCCGTAGCTCTCGGAGAGCTTCACAAAATCGGGAAGCGCGTCCATATAGGACTCGGAGTAACGGTTGCCGTGAAAAAACTGTTGCCATTGCCGCACCATGCCCATGTAGCGGTTATTGATATTCACGATCTTTATTGGCAGCCGGTACTGCTTGCAGGTGGAGAGTTCCTGAATGCACATCTGGATGCTGGCTTCGCCGGTTACACACGCCACGATTGCGCCCGGATTGGCTAACTGAACGCCCATCGCTGCAGGCAATCCGAAGCCCATGGTGCCCAGACCACCGGAATTGATCCAGCGGCGCGGTTTGTTGAACTTGTAAAACTGCGCCGCCCACATTTGGTGTTGGCCGACATCCGAGGTGACGAAAGCATTGCCTTTGGTAACGTCGTAGAGCTTCTCCAAAACCAGTTGCGGTTTGATAATTTTGCTTGCGCGGTCGTACTTGAGACAATCCCTGGACTTCCACTGCTGGATCTGCGACCACCAGGCCTTGAGGGCAGCGCCGTCGGGCTTTCCCTTGGAGGACTCGAGAAGCTTGATCATTTCGTTGAGAACGTCCTTGACATTGCCGACGATGGGCACATCCACCTTGACCCGCTTGGAAATTGACGAGGGATCAATATCGACGTGGATGATTTTGCGGTTCGGGTCGTAAAAATGCTTCGGATTGCCGATTACCCGGTCGTCAAAGCGCGCGCCGATTGCCAGCAGCACGTCACAGTTCTGCATCGCCATATTGGCTTCGTAAGTACCGTGCATTCCCAGCATTCCGACAAACAATGGATCGGTCGCGGGATACCCGCCCAAACCCATCAGCGTGTTGGTGCAGGGGAAGCCCGACAAGCGCACCAGGCGGGTCAATTCATCCGAAGCCGCGTTCAATATTACCCCGCCCCCGGTGTAGATCATCGGACGCTTGGCTTCCATCAAAAGCTGCACCGCCTTCTTAATCTGTCCCGGATGCCCTTTGGTTACCGGGTTGTAGGAGCGCATACTGATAGATTCCGGGTATGCAAACTCAGTCTTCTGTTGCGTGACATCCTTTGGGATATCCACCAACACCGGTCCGGGACGACCGGTTGCGGCAAGGTAAAACGCCTTTTTGAAAGTGGTGGCGAGGTCCTTCACATCCTTTACTAAAAAGTTGTGCTTGACGCAAGGACGGGTGATGCCCACAGTATCGCATTCCTGGAATGCGTCCAGTCCGATAGCGTGAGTCGGCACTTGCCCGGTGATAATAATCAAGGGAATCGAGTCCATGTACGCTGTGGCTATTCCCGTCACCGCGTTGGTTACCCCGGGCCCGGACGTGACGAGACAAACCCCTATTTTGTTGGAAGAACGTGAATAGCCGTCCGCAGCATGCACAGCGCCCTGCTCATGTCTGACCAGGATGTGCTTGACCTTGTCTTGCTTGAAGAGCTCATCGTAAATAAACAGCACCGCGCCACCGGGATAGCCGAATACGTGCTCGACCTTTTCTTCCCAGAGACAACGCACTACAATCTCTGCGCCCGTCAATTCCATCGCGTTAAACCGCTAAAAACATGGGGAATCTTAAACAGTACCGTGTCGCCGATTATTGGTCAAGTGCGCGCGCAGGCCGCTCGCGCCACATGAATTTGGGCACAGCCGTTGTTTGAGCTAACGAGGTTACTTTAACTGGCTACATATCAGGAACTCTCTAATTTTCTCGCCGGGGTGGATCGCCGCGCCTACAAGCAGGCGCTGTTCTCGGTACGGGATGAAGAAGCTGCCTTGGATATTGTCCAGGACTCAATGCTAAAACTTGCCGAGAAATATGCGGCAAAGCCTCTCGCTGAACTGCCCTTGTTGTTTCAGCGCATTCTGCAAAACACCATTCGTGACTACTACCGCAGGCAAAAGGTGCGCTCATTCTGGACCATTTTGATTTCAGCGCTTCACCCCGGTGCCGAGGATGAGGAGCGGGACCCCTTGGATACGTTGCGACCCGCAGATGGATCACGGGTAATAGACGGTCCTTCCGAGCAGCTTGAACAAAATCAGGTTATTGCTATTATTGAACAAGCATTAGAAAGTCTGCCGTGGCGTCAACGCCAAGCGTTCCTGCTACGTTATTGGGAAGAAATGGACGTCGCCGAGACAGCCGCTGTTATGGGCTGCTCGCAAGGCAGCGTTAAAACACATTGTTCTAGGGCGGCGCATGCTCTTGCTGCCATTTTGAAGCAACGAGGAGTCGAACTGTGAATGAATCCCATCTGGGCAGCAAAATTGCCGAGCAACTGGAGCGTGCGGCGAACCAGCTCAGGCAGGGTACGTTCTACAGTCTGCAAGCCGCGCGCGATCTAGCTTTGCAAAAATACCGCCCTCAACCGGAATCAAGGGTTGCGGGGGACGGGCGCGCCGCTTCAGGGCTTCGCCGCGGCCATTTGCTCAGTGCCCGGGTGCTCCTTCCGCTGGTGATCGTATTGCTGAGCCTGGGCGGAATCATCTATTGGCAAAGCGCCAAGCAAAATAACGAGGTAGAGGATATCGACGCACACCTGCTTACCGGTGATTTGCCCATCAACGCGTATCTCGACAAGGATTTTGATTCATGGCTCAGGCGTTCCTCGCAGTAATTATTGCTTGGCTATGTTTCGTCGTTCCCGCGTTTGCTGCTGATACCAAAGCTCCGTCCTGGGGAGAACTGACACCTGCGCAAAAAGAGATTCTCGCCCCGCTGCAGCAGAACTGGAATGAGATGGAGCCGCAGCGACGCAGGAAATGGTTGAAAATCGCAAAACAATATCCCGAAATGCCAGCTGAGAAACAGCAGCGAGTGCGTTCGCGGATGCGGCAATGGGTAGAACTCACGCCTGAACAACGCGAACAGGCACGACAGCGATACAAACGCATGGAACAGTTGCCTCCTCAACAGCGGCAAGAACTCAAGAATAAATGGAAGCAATACGAAGCAGAACGAGACCGTCAGTCCAGTACCCATGCGCCAACCCCCGGCGGCCCTCCTGCCGCGCCTAATACTGTGCCACAGTCGGCGCGCTGAATTCCATGCATATTTAACGGTGGATCTCCCCGGTGCTGCAACTGCGCAAAATACCCCCGAGCCAGCCGGACTGTTACGCCGTCTATTAAGCATGCTGTACGAGGCTCTGTTGTTGTTCGCGGTGTGGTGGGCTGCAGGCTTTCTGTTTGTGGGGGTGGCACACGGCGTAAGCTCGCCTTGGGTCAGATCAGTTTTTCAGCTTTATCTATTGAGCGTTGCTGCAGCTTATTACGCCTGGTGCTGGCTGCACGGAGGACAGACCTTAGCGATGAAAAGCTGGCATATACGGTTAGCCGCCAAAGACGGGAACCGCGTCACTTTAGGTCGGGCCCTGCTGCGTTTTGTGATAGCGGCGGCAGGAATCAGTCTCGCGGGAGCCGGACTGCTCTGGGCGTTGTTTGATCGTGACCGTCAGTTTCTCCACGACCGGCTGGCGGGCACGAAAATCGTGCGCTGCTAAGCGTTAGGGTCGCGCGCCGCCCTTGAATATTGCACTTTATCGCTTTTCTTCCCACCAGATCATCGCTGTTGCGGCAACAAAGAACAAAATTGTTGGAGCTGCGGCGGAGAAAAACGGCGGCCAGTCGCTTAATAAGCCGAGATGAGCGAAAAGGTTATTCAAAAAAAAGAACCCCAGGCCAAGCATGATACCAGCGAATATTTTTGCACTGATGCCGCCGGTGTGCCTCTGGTATTGAGCAAACGGAAGTGCCAGCAGCATCATCACCAGAACTGCGATAGGATAAATTAGCTTTTTCCATAGCGCTAGATCGTAGCGCGATGTTTGCTGATTATTTTCGCGCAAGTGCTCTGTGTATAAATAAAGGTTCCACGCCGACATCTTGTCCGGCACCACCATGAGCACGTCCAAAATGTTTGGATTCAGTACCGAATACCACGTGGCCTCGGGAACCGACTCCACAGTCGTCTTCTCGTCATCGAATCGCGTTAGCATCACATCGCTCAAGCGCCATTTATTGCCGTTGAGGTACTTGCCTTCCTTGGCAAAGCTGATTGTGCGCAGATGCTGCTGCGGATCAAATTCGTAAATTTTCACACCCTGTAACGTCGAATCAGGAAGAATTTGCGAGATGTTGACAAAGCTCTGTTCATCCTTAACCCACAGGCCCGAGCGGAATTCCTGCGCTACCACCAGGTTTAATGATTTAAGGCGCACTTCCTGAGCGGCGCGCTCGCTAGCCGGTTCGATGAATTCGCCGAATACAAAAGTCAACACTACAAATACCAATCCGGTCTGCAGCAGCGAGAAAACCATGCTTTTTGCCGACACCCCGGACACGCGCATTACCGCGTACTCCGAATGCACAGCCAGCTGCGCAAGCGCAACCAGGGTGCCGATAAGCGCCGCAATGGGAAATAATTCGTACACGTGGCGTGGAATGATGAGCAGTACATACAGCAGGATACGGCGCAATGGGTAATTGGAACTGATGTCGCCCAGCTCATGAATCAGGTCGAACAGAGTAAACAAAATGAGAAGTGCGCAAAATACAAGCAGGGTGCTGCCGAAAATATGCCGCCTGAGATAGCGGTTAAGAATCCTCATCGCGCAATTCTGAATAAAGAAAACATTGCAAGACGCCGGTAAAACAGCGCCAACAGCAGCAACAGCATGAACGCATGGACTCCCCAGAATCCAAGCTCCAGTCCAATTTTCTGCTGAGCCACAAGTCCGCGAGCGATGCTCAAACTGTTGCTGTAAACCATATAAACCGCAAGCGCCAAAATCAGGTTGAACGAACGCCCAACGCGCGGATTGACAAAGCTCAAGGGTATCGCCAGCAGGACAAGTAACAATGCGCTCACCGGCAGGCCAGCGCGCCATACGAATTCGGCAAGGCTCGCCGGAGTATTCTCGCGCAGTAATTCCAGCGTGGTAGCTCCTCGTTTTTGCGGCACTACTTGATTCGCTTCATAAGGCTCGACGCGTATTTCATACTTGTCAAAATCCGTAATTTTGTATGCGGCGGAGCCCGGCGCTCCTTCGTAACGCGTGCCGTGCATCAGCACCAGAAAACGGTCGCCGTTCTTGCGCGTCTCCTGATAGCCGCTCTTTGCCACCATGATGCCCAATTGCTGGTGCTGAACGGAGCTTACAAAAATATCGGATACGGTGTTGCCCGCGCCTGCGGCGCTTCCCACGAAATAAACGCGGTCCGCATGTTTGGATTCACGAAATATCCCAGGGGTAGGCGTCGCGACGTCTTCGCGAGCTTCCAGCTGATGCCGGTATTGTTCGCTTTTGTCAAACGCCCACGGGGAAAGGAACAGGCTTAGCGCCGCGATCACCACGACCATAGGAATGGCGAACGTTAACACCGGGCGAATCCAAGCCGTGATGCTCATGCCGGAACTGAACCACACAACCATTTCGTAATCCCGGTAGCTTCGAGTCAGGCTCAGTAACACCGAGATAAACAGTGTCAACGTCATCAATACCGGGAGATAGTAGAGGGCCATGAAGCCAAGCAGCGCCAACACGCCTTCCGGAGCCACCTCCCCGCTCGCTGCAGCGCCGAGAAAACGCACGAGCTGTGTGACGATAACGATGGCAAACATTACTACAAACAGCACCAGCGCAACGTCGGCGAATTCGCGCAGCAAAACACGGCGGAATATCATGACTTCTTCATCCGCTGATTTTGACTTATCATAAAAACTCTGTGGATAATGCGATGTTGCGCGGCATTACTGAAAACACATCAGATGGAAGGAGCAAAGTGTGGAATTTAGCATAAAAATTGGTGACTTGGAAAAGCAGCGCGCTGCGTGCGTGGTGGTTGGGGTATTCGCAGCGCGTGAACTTTCACCGGCGGGAAAGTCCATAGACCGGGCTTCCGGCGGGTACCTGAGCAGCATTCTCCGCCGCGGCGATATGCACGGCAAGCCGGGTTCCACTCTTCTGTTGCACAACGTTCCAAAGATTGCATCCGACAGAGTGCTGCTGGTGGGCCTGGGAAGCAAACAAGAATTCAACGAGCAGAAATATCGCGAAGCAGTGCGCGCGGCCGTTAAGATGCTCAACACAACGGGAGTGCCCGAAGCCGTACTGGGCCTCACAGAACTGACGATTAACAAGCGCGATGCCGGTTGGAATGTCCTGCAGGCCGTTTTGGTGGCACGGGATTCGACCTACCGATTTGACCGCCTGAAAAGCAAGCATGACGAAGAAAATGATCGGCTTCGCAAATTAACCTTGATGGTGGCGGCGCGCGGCGAATTGAAACGCGCTGAAGCGGCGCTCGCGCGGGCGCTTGCCATCGCGGAAGGCGTGAAACTCACCAAGGATCTGGGCAATTTGCCGGCCAATATTTGCACGCCGACCTATCTCGCGGAACAGGCTTTGCAGCTTGCCAAAAAACATCATCTCAAGGCCGAAGTGCTTGAGAGAAAAGACATGGAAAGGCTTGGCATGGGCTCGCTGCTGTCGGTTGCGCGCGGAAGCAGTCAGCCGCCCAAGCTGATTACTATGCAGTATTCGGGCGCGGCCCGGAAGCAAAATCCCATCGCGCTGGTCGGCAAGGGCGTCACTTTCGATACCGGCGGCATTTCGATCAAGCCCGCCGCGGAAATGGATGAAATGAAGTTCGACATGTGCGGGGCAGCGAGCGTGCTGGGCACAATCCTAGCCGCAGCGCAGATGCATCTGCCGCTTAACGTGGTAGGCATCATTCCTACCACGGAAAACATGCCGGGCGGCAACGCCAGTCGGCCGGGTGACGTTGTCACCAGCATGTCCGGGCAAACTATTGAAATTCTCAATACCGACGCCGAAGGACGCCTGATCCTTTGCGACGCACTTACCTATGCAGAGCGTTTTCACCCGGCCCTGGTAATCGACATCGCCACACTTACCGGCGCCTGCGTGATTGCACTTGGACATGTTGCATCCGGCCTGTACAGCAACGATGAAACTCTTGCGCGCGACCTGCTTCATGCCGGCGATTACACGCAAGACCGTGCTTGGCAGCTGCCGCTTTGGGAAGATTACCAGGAGCAGCTAAAAAGCAATTTTGCCGACATGGCGAACATTGGCGGCCGCCCCGCGGGAAGCATCACCGCGGCATGTTTCCTGTGGCGCTTTACCAAGAAATACACCTGGGCACACCTCGACATCGCGGGCACGGCGTGGAAAAGCGGCAGGGAAAAAGGGGCCACCGGACGGCCGGTGCCGCTGCTTTCGCAATTTCTGATCCAGAGGGCGGCTAACGCCTGATACCCATGACACAAATTGACTTTTATTCTCACGCTGACAACAAGCTGCAAGTTGCCTGCGGCTTGTGCGCAAAAGCCCTGGAACGCGACGCGCGCGTGATGGTTTACACCGCGGACTCGGAAACCAGCGACAAGCTCGACAAACTGATGTGGTGCCACCCAGCGATCGGCTTCATCCCGCATTGCCGCGCTGCTGACCGCCTGGCGGAGGAAACACCGGTGATCATCGATCATATCGCCGAGCCGCTTCCGCACGACGAGATATTGATTAATTTGCGTTCTGAGCTTGCGCCGTTTTTTAGCCGCTTTCAGCGTCTCATCGAAATTGTAAGCATGGATAAAATCGACAGCCAGGCCGGTCGCGAGCGCTTCCGCTTCTACCGCGACCGTGGATACGAGATCCATCATTATGATCTCAGCCAGTCCCCAGGCATTTTGTAAGGCCCGTTATGCCAAAGCAAGACGACATTCTGGATAAAATGGATGCACTAATGAGGAAGCCCGACGCCCTGAGCCGGGACGACGCCATACCTACGCTCACCGACGTGGTCGCCAGTGGCACGGAGCGCGCCACTATGCCGGACCTGAGCCCGGAGCAGTTGGAAGCGATCGCCATCGAAATCTACCAACATGTATTGCAAAATCTGGATGCCCGCATTAGTAACGAACTGCAGCAGCACCTTAAGCCACAGCTCGCAAGGATGCTGGAGCAAGTATTGGAACGGATGCTCGCCGAACTCAAGAACAGCACCAAGAATATGGTTGACGATGCAATTGCCCATGCGCTGGATGCGCAACTTGAACATCACCGGAAACCCGCAGGATCCGCTTCTCTTGTAGCAAACCGTTCCAATAGTGATAAGTAACGATAAGATATAATCGTTGCTTTTCGCGTTAGCGTCTCACCATGGAGCTCCCCAAGAGTTTTGACCCGCACGTCATAGAGAACCGCTGGTATAAGGAATGGGAAAAGCGCGGCTATTTCGCCCATTCCCCAAGTTCGGATAAGCCGGCCTATTGCGTCCAGCTGCCTCCGCCCAACGTCACCGGCACTTTGCACATGGGGCACGCGTTTCAACAAACGCTAATGGACATTCTCATCCGTTACCACCGCATGCGCGGGTTCAACACCAACTGGGTGATGGGTACTGATCATGCCGGCATCGCTACGCAAATTGTCGTCGAGCGCCAGCTCGATATGGAAAACAAGACGCGTAGCGACCTCGGTCGCGAGAAATTCGTTGAGCGCGTATGGCAATGGAAACAGCAGTCGGGCGCCAATATCACGCGCCAAATGCGCCGCCTCGGAGTCTCGGGCAACTGGGACTACGCGAGCGCCAATGGCCAGCATGCCGGTTATTTCACGATGGACGAGCGTATGTCGCGCGCAGTCATCGAAGTGTTCGTGCAGCTGTATGAACAAGGGCTGATTTACCGCGGCAAACGCCTGGTCAACTGGGACCCGGTGCTCGGCACAGCAGTGTCCGACTTGGAAGTCGACAACGAGGAAGAAGACGGCAAAATTTGGGAGATCCGCTATCCGATGGAAAACGGCGCGAACGGCGTGGTGGTCGCAACCACGCGACCCGAAACCTTGCTGGGCGACGTGGCGGTGGCGGTAAATCCCGGGGACAAACGCTACAAATCCCTTGTAGGAAAGCACGTCAGACTCCCTCTCACCAGCCGAATCATTCCGGTCATAGCCGACGAATATGTGGATCCGGTATTCGGCACCGGCTGCGTGAAAATCACGCCGGCGCACGACTTCAATGACTATCAGGTTTGGTTACGCCACAAGGATTTATCCTATCTTCCGATGTTCAGCATCCTAACTCTTGACGCGCGGATAATTGGCGGTTCGATTTCACCCATCGGCACCCAATCTCAGAAGCATTTCGCCTCCAATGAATATGGCGGGAAAACTGAGTCAGTAGACACACAGCAGCTTGCAACGGACCTCGGCATTCCGAAGGAGTACTGGGGCCTCGACCGCTTCGAGGCACGTAAGCGCATCCTCACGGACCTCAAAGCTCAGGATCTGCTGGTTTCAGAAAAGCCGTACAAGCTGCGCGTGCCTCGCTCCGGACGCACCGGCGTGATTGTCGAGCCGATGCTCACCAATCAGTGGTTTATCGATCTCACCCGCGATACGCGAGCCGACTGGAAACCGGGCCCGGGCGGCCGCATCGCGCTGACTAAACCGGCGGTAGATGCTGTTAGAAGCAACGCTGTAAAGTTCTTTCCTGAACATTGGGCCACCACATACAACCACTGGCTGGAGAATATCCAGGACTGGTGCATCTCGCGCCAATTGTGGTGGGGCCACCAGATTCCTGCATGGTACGACGAAAAAGGCAATTGCTATGTTGCGCGCGATGAAGCGGAAGCAAACACGAAAGCCGCCGCAAAAGGCAGGATCGCGTTGACACGTGATGAAGATGTGCTGGATACCTGGTTTTCCTCGGCGCTGGTGCCGTTTTCCTCGCTCGGCTGGCCGGAAAAAACCGAAGATCTCGAAATATTCCTGCCGTCCTCGGTGCTGGTGACGGGTTTCGACATTATTTTCTTCTGGGTGGCGCGGATGATCATGATGACGCTGCACTTCGCCGGTAAAGTGCCTTTCCGCCATGTTTACATCAACGCCATCGTGCGCGATGCCGACGGCCAAAAGATGTCGAAATCAAAAGGCAACACCGTTGACCCCCTTGATCTGATAGACGGCATCAGCCTGGAGGAACTGCTGGCGAAATCCACGATCGGTCTGTTGCGTGACGAGCACAAAGGAAAAATCGAGAAATACATCCGCCGCCATTACCCGAACGGCATTCCTTCCTACGGCGCGGATGCGTTGCGCTTTACGTTTGCCTCGCTCGCCAGCTTCGCGCGCACGCTCAATTTCGACCTCAATCGCTGCGAAGGCTATCGCAATTTCTGCAACAAGCTGTGGAACGCGGCGCGTTTCGTGCTTATGAACTGCGAAGGCAAAGATTGCGGGGTGGGCGAAGCGAAACCTTTTGTGCTTTCTTCCCGAGACCGGTGGATTATCAGCCGCCTTCAGCGGACCGAGGACGAAGTGGAACGAGGTTTTTCCGAATACCGTTTCGACAATGTGGCGAACGCCATTTATCAGTTCGTATGGGACGAGTACTGCGACTGGTACGTCGAAATTGCCAAGGATCAGCTGGCGAAAGGCTCCGAAGACGAGCAGCGTGGCGCGCGTCGAACGCTGGTTGCCGTACTGGAGGCGGCACTGCGACTTGCGCATCCGATTATCCCGTTCATTTCCGAAGAACTGTGGCAGCGGATCGCACCGCTTGCAGGGCAGAGCGGCGAAAGCATTATGCTCGCGCCTTACCCAAAGTCGCAGGCCGAGCGTATTGACAAACAGGCCGAGGCAGAAATGGGCCGGATGCAAGAGCGCGTCAACGCGATCCGCAAGCTGCGCGGCGAAATGGGAATTCCTCCCTCGCAGCGTGTCTCGCTTTACGCGTCGGGGGACGGCGACATGAATGAGCTTCAGGCAAGTGTTGCAGCGACGGTCGCGCTCGCGCGCTTATCCGACTTCAATATCGTCCCCAAGCTTCCCGAGCACGACGCGCCGGTTTTGCACGTCGGTGATTGGCGCCTTATGGTGCAGGTAGAAACCGACGTTGCCGCTGAGCGCAAGCGTCTGAAAAAGGAAATCACTCGGGTAGAGGACGAAATCGCCAAGGCAATTGCCAAGCTGGCTAATCCGGAATTCATCACGCGCGCTCCCACCGATGTTGTTGAGCGGCAAAAGGAACGTCTCGCCAACTTCGGTGCAGCGCTGGAGAAACTCAGCGCACAGCTTGAGAAACTGCGTTAAGGGTAATACCTTGCCCGCATGCGCTGGCAATATGCTTCGAGGTGCGGGCATTTAAGGGCGTGCTGCTTGAGCGCGGAATCAAGCGGAACCAGAATGATATTGGCGAGAAAAGCATAAGCGGTTGCGTCCAGCGACGTCGGATTTTCTCCCATGAAAAACGGTTTGCCGCCCAGGAATTCGGCGAGCGCAATAATGTCGATATTGCCGATGTGGTAAACCTCTTCCGCGCTGTGTCTGCCCATGCCTTGTCCCCACAGTTGCCTGGCAACGCCACGGCGCGCCAATGCGGAAATTGGCCTGCGCAGCAATACCGGAACAGGCTTGAAAAACTCCGCCCGGGTCATTTTCCAGCCTTGCGGCACCATCCAGCGCGCATACACAATCGTCCAGTAGAGATTTTCTTCCATCATTCTGCGCAGGGCGAGGGCTTGCGCGTTCTCAAGAGCCGTGAGCCTTGCATCAAGCGGATCCCCATAAGCCGATTTGAGGTATTCGATGATGAAGCTGGAATCGGCGACAATCTTGCCGCTATCGCGGATGTAAGGCAATTTTCGTTTGGGCGCCTTGAAATGGCTCGCATTAGGTGCGATCTCATAGGGGATACGCGCCATGCGCAGGTAGTTTTCCACTTTCATGCAGAAGGGACTCGCGTTTGGCAAGCCAAATGCGGGTTGGAACTGATAAAGCGCGATCATGGCGGTTATCGGCGCGTGTATTACCGCTTTTTCATGAAGAAAATAAATTCCCCGCGCTCCTCAGATTGCGACAGCAATTCGTTTCCGGTCTGTCTGGAGAACGCAAGAAAATCCTTGACCGATCCGGGGTCGGTCGCTAGCACCTTCAATACCTGTCCCGAAGACATCTCGGACAGCGTTTTTTTGGTTCGCAGAATCGGCAGCGGGCAATTCAAGCCGCGCGTATCGATTTCCTTATCGAAGTTCATGGTGCGCGGCCTTCGAGTGGCCGTCCGCTGCGCACCCACCTGCTAGCGCTGCCCTGCAGGTGATACGACTTGTTGAAACCTTTGCCCGCAAAAAACGCGCAAGCCTGCGCCGAACGCGCGCCTGACTGAAAATAAAACACGTTCGGTGTTGTGCTATCCCTCTCGCTTACTTTGCCGGGCAGCAGAGACAGGGGAACATGCAATGCAACTTGGATCAGGCCGCGCGTTAATTCGGCGTCGCTGCGGATGTCTATCAGCCTTAAGCTTCCTACGGACTGCATATCCTGCAATTCGTCGGGATTAATCTCCTTGAAACCTTGCATGAAGGAATTTTCAAGTTATCGGGGATTTACTATACCAAACATCCGTGGAGGGCTACAGCGCCGCAAATGGATCAGAAAATGCTGATCTTGCGGTCGAGCAGTAACTGCGAGAGGCGGATATTGGCGGCGGACAGGCGGTCAACCAGAACCTCAAGAAAAGCGCGGTTAAATTGATGACGGCAGTTTTCCGATGCCTGCGCCAAGGATTCGGATGTGATCTCAATCGCCGTTACATCGCTTGCCGAGGTAATGCTTGCGCTGCGCGTGAACTGGGTTTTTCCCAAGTACGCCATTTCGCCGAAGCATTCGCCAGCCTCCAATATATTGAGAAGTTTACCCTCCTTGGTCACATTAACCTCCCCTGAAGCAAGAATGAAAAACGATTTGCCGATTCCGCCTTCTTTGATCAGGGTGATCCCCGGCCCATATTTGCGCCAGCGGGTAATTCGCATGACCTCCCACAGCTCGACATCGCTAAATTGGTTGAAGAACGCCAGCTTGCGCAAAACATCGAATCTTTCACCTTCGGAAACGTCCTCCTTGGGTTTCTCCAGATTGTTGAACGCCTCGATCAGTTTTTGAGCAAATTCTTCCCAGGTCTGATAGCGCGTTTCCAGGTCTTTGCGCAGCGCGGTTTTGACGATTACATCTAGATGGGGCGGGATTTCAGGACGGTATAAGCTCGGCGGCGGCGGGTCTACATTAATAATCTGGTATATCGTGCTGTAATTGTTGTTTCCAGTGAATGGCAGCCTCCCGCTCAACAATTGATACATCACTACTCCCAGCGAATATATATCCGTTTGGTGGGTCAGCGGCTGTTCCTTTACCTGCTGTGGCGACATATAGGCTGGAGAGCCGACGCCTATGACCTGGGTAGTTTCTGTCTGGTCGGTGAGCGCCGCTCCAAAATCGGAAATTTTGATGTCAAAACCATCGCTGAACATGATATTCGCCGGCTTGATATCGCGATGAATAATGCCGTGGCGGTGAGCAAATGCCAACGCTTTGCTGCATTTGAAGATGATCTCGATGACTGTATCTATCGGCAGCAAGTTTTCGACTTTGCAATACTTTTCCAGGGTCGCGCCCGGGACATACTCCATGACGATGTAGCAGAGTTGGTCCTCGGCCACCGCATCATAAATTGCCACGATATGCGGGTGCGACAGCTTGCCTACCAACGAAGCTTCGGTGAGGAACAGCTTCTTATAACGCCGCCCCTTCTGTTTATCTCGCAACCCTTCGGAGTTGACCAGTTTAATTGCCACTTGCCGCCCGCCAAACGGGTCATGCGCAAGAAAAACCGAGCTGGTCGCCCCTTTCGCGATTTCTCTCACAATTTCGTACTTGCCGATTTTTTCCATGTTCACGGCGCGGCGAACTAAATATACATACGATACAGTAAACCTCTAGTTAAGTTCCACGCGGTTGCGACGGCGCGTTGTCTTCAACCGGGTGCGCGAAGCGAGGTGCAGCCAATAGGCACGCTCCTTGGGCAAGCCGAGCAACAAAGCAGAGCACAGGAACAAGCCCGTCCCTCCGTTTTTGTTAAAATGCGGCGTCAGCGTCGTTGCACGCCTCCGCTCGCTACGGCCTTCGTCGCGCGCCTTGCATCCTTCCGCATTTTACCCGCAACGTAATGAGCGGAGGATTTGTTCAGAGGTTCCATAGTTTATAGAAGCCAGCGTTAGATGGACATATCGCCCAAGACGATGTCTCAAATATCACGCGCAGAGGCTTTCCGCTACTGGTTAAAGCTTGGCTTCATCAGCTTTGGCGGACCGGCCGGGCAAATCGCGATCATGCATCAGGAACTGGTGGAAAAGCGACACTGGATTTCAGACAGGCGCTTCCTTCACGCCCTCAACTATTGCATGCTGCTGCCCGGCCCCGAGGCGCAGCAGCTCGCGACCTACATTGGCTGGCTCATGCACAAGACTTCAGGCGGACTCGTCGCGGGGGTGCTGTTCGTGCTGCCTTCGCTGTTTATCTTGATTGCGCTAAGTTGGATTTATTTGTCTTATGGCAACGTACCACTGGTCGCCGGATTATTTTATGGCATCAAGCCTGCGGTAACCGCAATCGTGGTGTTCGCTGCGTACCGCATCGGCTCGCGCGCTCTTAAAAACGCCTGGCTCCGGCTTGTCGCTGCCGCCGCCTTCATAGCCATTTTCGCATTTAAAGCTCCCTTTCCTTACATCGTGCTGGGCGCAGGCATCGTTGGCTTTCTGGGCGGGCAATGGGCTCCGGATGAATTCGCCATCGGCGGCGGGCACGGAGTGCAGGACAAACGCTTTGGCCCCGCCATCATAGATGATGACACGCCGACACCGCAACACGCGCGCTTTAGCTGGCCACGCTTCGCTTATTACAGCTTGGTCGGCCTGTTGTTATGGGGCGCGGTGATGGCAGCCCTTGACATGCTTTTCGGCTGGGACGCAACGCTCACCCAAATGGGCTGGTTTTTCACCAAGGCCGCCTTGGTCACTTTCGGGGGCGCATATGCGGTGCTCCCGTACGTTTATCAAGGGGGCGTAGAACATTATGGGTGGCTTACCGCTACGCAGATGATAGACGGTTTGGCGCTGGGTGAAACCACTCCCGGGCCCCTCATCATGATAGTAGCATTTGTGGGATTTGTCGGCGGCTGGACACGGGAAGTGGCCGGTCCGGGAATCCAGTTTATATCAGGTGCAATCGCCGCGGTGGTGGCAACTTATTTCACGTTCCTGCCATGCTTCCTGTTTATCCTGCTAGGCGGCCCATTTATCGAAACCACCCACGGCGACATCAAGTTCACCGCTCCTCTTAATGGGATTACCGCCGCGGTGGTAGGCGTGATGCTTAATCTCGCCCTGTTCTTCGCTTATCACGTGCTCTGGCCACAAGGCTTTGGCGCGGGATTCGAATGGCCGCTGCTGTTGATCGGAACGGCCGCATTGCTGGCGCTGATACGCTACAAAATCGGCATCATCCCAATAATTGGCAGCTGCGCCGCTACCGGGCTCATCTACGCGCGGCTGGTTGTTGTGCTTGGCTGATGCTATTGCTTTTTTGAGTCCGCCTGGAGCGAGCGCAGTTCTTTGAGCCTCGCTTCAACCGCTGAAAGCTGGTAAAAATCGCCATCGCCGCTTTTTTGCGCGATTTGCAGCTGCTCGACTGCGCCCGGCAGATTACCCAAAAGGTAATAGGCTTCGGCTTGTGATTTATGCTCGAGAAGTTTTTTATCAAGCGCTGCGTAGCTTCTGGCCTGCAGTAGATACAAGTGGTAATCCTGCGGGTAATACTGCAAGCGGTCGGAAATCAAATTGAGCGCTTGTTGCGGCTGATGGTTCAACAGGTAAACATTGCTGGTGGCATAAACCAGTGGCCGGTATTCCGGGTAGTTTTTCAGCGCCGCCTCGTAAATGGCCACGGTATCGGCATTTTTCCCCTCGCCCAGCTTTATTTGGCCGGCCACCAGCTCGATGAGCGGACTGGGTTGCGCCATTTTTCTCACCTGCGACAATTCCTGGTCGGCACGCTCGTAGTTTTTTGCGCGCATAAAGGCGACGGCAAGCCCAAAGCGCTGCGACGACTCCATAACGTACCTTTTCTCTTGCAGATTGGTTTCAAAAAAGGTGATCCCATCTTGCGGCGGAGTTTCCTGGGCCTGCAGGCGCGCGCGGATAAACTGGAAATCCTGACTGGGTGGAACCTGCCGGTAAGGCACACTCTGCGCGCGGTTTTCCATATCGGCGATACGCTCGGCGGTTAGCGGGTGGGTGCGCAGGTACGACGGAGCGTTGCCCTCGACGAAGCGCGTTGCTTTCTGCAAGCGCTCAAAAAACGCCGGCATGGCGCGAACATCAAAGCCGGCGCTTTTCAGAGTCTGAAAGCCGATGCGGTCTGCTTCTTGTTCATCTTGACGGGTAAAATTGAGCTGGGTCTGCGTCGCCAAGGCCTGAGAGCCAATCAACGCTCCCTGCGCCATGTCAGCGTTGGAGCGCGCGGCGAGTATCGCTACCGCTATCCCGGCCAGCGATGTCGCGAGCGACCATTTCTGCTGCGCCAGCAGGCGCGCGATGTGATGTTGCATTATGTGTCCCATTTCGTGCGCCAGTACCGAGGCAAGCTGGGATTCGTTTTGCGTAAGCAGAATAAGACCGGTATTGACGCCGATGTAGCCTCCGGGCAGCGAGAATGCGTTGATTTCGCTGTCTTGAATCGCGAACAGGTCGAGACTGGTCTGCGGGTCGCGGCTACTGGAAATGAGGCGGTAGCCCAAATTGTTTAGATAGTCGTTCAGCGGCGGATCGTCGTAATAGCTCGGGTCGGCGCGAATTTCCCGCATAATGCTGTCGCCGAGTTGCTGCTCCTGCAACGGTGAAAGTGTAGTTTGCGACGGTTCTCCCAACTCCGGCAGACCTTCCGCAAACGCCTGCGGCGCGAGCACCAGCAACGGGATGATTAGATAGCTTAAGCGCATGATGCTATGATAAAACTTTTCAAGCTGAGTTCCTAATTAGGCCCCGGAAATCTATGGCAAAGAAACTCACGCATTTCGATGCCCAAGGGCGGGCAAGCATGGTCGATGTGGCGAAAAAAGGGGAAACCCTTCGCATTGCAAGCGCTTGCGGCAATATCTACATGTTGCCCGCAACGCTCAAGAAGATCCTGGCTGGCAGCGCCAAGAAAGGCGATGTGCTGGGAGTCGCCAGAGTTGCCGCAATCCAGGCCTCGAAACGCGTTGCCGAACTGATACCGTTATGCCATCCGCTCGCGTTAACCAAAGTGTCAGTGGACTTCAACGTGGATCGGGCAAATAGCGCGGTGAAATGTCGGGCTACCGCCGAAACCGTGGGGCGCACTGGCGTGGAAATGGAAGCCCTCACCGCGGTAAGCGTTGGACTGCTGACCGTCTACGACATGTGCAAGGCCGTAGATCGCGGCATGCGCATGGAAGGCATCCGCCTGCTGCACAAGCAAGGCGGCAAATCCGGGGTGTGGCACGCCAAACAGGGCAGTTCGCCAAAATCCGCAAAAACCGTAAAAAGCTAGTCTTGGCCGGCACACCGCGGTTTTGCGCTGCAATCGCGCTGCCGTGCCAACACCACTAAACCTTCGGCGGCTTCACCATCGGAACCCTGCTGGCGGAATTAAACGGAATCCGGTTTCAATCTATAGAAAGCATGCTATAAGTTCTAACCGGCTATACGGGGTCAGATTGTGGAAAGTGTCGGGTACCTCCCTGCATAAGGGTTTGCGAGAGCAAGCTGTGAAGCCATTTGACCGAATTGAAGCTGAATCGTCGGCACATGATATGCCGTGGAATTTGCGATAACATAACTGCTAAACAATTCACCTATTCATACCCCATGGTAATCAAGCATACGGATAAACTGCGCAGAACTTTTTTGCTAAACGCCGTCGCGACTGCTGCCGCATTTATTGCAGGCGTCATCAAGCCCGCCGGCATTTGGGCCGCCACCTGGAATAAATCCGCGTTTCAGGCCAGGGCGCTCGCCGACGCCCTGAAAGAAATAGGCGCAACCGACGCCGAACGGAGCAACGACATCCTGATACGAGCGCCGGACCTCGCGGAAAACGGCGCGCGGGTGCAGCTCGAGGTAACCAGCAACATTCCGGGCACACGGACTATAGCAATCATTGCAGAGAAAAACCCGTTCCCGCTCGTCGCAAGCTTTCAGTTCTCCAACGGCGCCGAAGCCTACATTTCAACCTATATCAAAATGGGTGAATCTGCTAACGTTCGGGCGGTGGTGAATGCCGACGGCAAGGTTTATACCGCCGCGAAAGAAGTCAGGGTAACCATAGGCGGTTGCGGCGCATGATATGCACCAATGGCGCCCAATCCATCCCAGCATTGCAGGAGCCCGCTCGTAAATGCTCGTTCGCTTCCACGCACACTCGTTTATGCCTGCGGGCTGCGCCGCTACGGGGCGCATAATGCATCAATTTGTGATTCGTGCCTCATACGAGGACATAAACTATGGTTGAAACAATGAAAATCCGGGCGCGCATGCAAGGCGATGTCGCCGATGTTAAAGTGCTCATCATTCACCCGATGGAAACCGGCCAACGCAAGGATCCGCAGGGTCAACGAATACCGGCCCATTTCATAAAGCAGGTCACAGCGACACTCAACGGCACGGTGGTATTGGACGCGCAGTGGAGCCAGGGCATAGCCAAAAACCCATTCCTCGGATTTAAAATCCGAGGCGCCAAAGTCGGCGACAAAGTCATTGTGGGCTGGTCCGACAATAAGGGCGAAGCAAATTCAATCGAAACCAAAATCGCTGCAGTGCTCTGACCAACTGGCACGAGAAAATCTCTTGAAGTACCTGAAAAATGCCTGGCTCGCGTTGTTTGTGCTGGCAAGCTTGGTCTTTTTATTCAATTACTTCCACCAGCAATCCGAAAAGCTTACCGCGCCACTGCATTTCTCCGCGCCCTACCTGGTCCTCGCAGCATTATTGCAAATAGTATTTTGGGTCAATGCGGCTTGGTGTTGGGGCAAGATCATCTCGCTCACGACCTCGGTGCAGCTGCCGCTGCTGGTTAGCGTTTCACATCTTGCTTTGACCACGCTTGGAAAATATTTTCCGGGAAAAGTGTGGGGCATGGCAGCTCGCGCCACGCTCATGAAACAACAAGGCATTCGCATTAACAGTACTCTGCTTGCAACCTTTCACGAACAGGTAATTTTTTTGCATGCCGCCGTGGTTTTATCCTCTATTCTGGTTGCAATTCTCTTCAATGCCGATTGGTCTTGGGCAGTAGGATCCCTTGGAGTAATTAGCATTCCAGCGGTCATGCTGTCGCAAGATTATGTGGTCAGATTTTTCAATTACATAGCGCCAAGATTCTGGATCAAAGGCCAATTTGAAAGCTGGCGGAGCATTCCGAGAAAAAACTACATTTTTTTGTTGCTTGCTTTTCTGGCGGTATGGGTCTTGAGCGGGTTGGCTTTCGCCAGCATTTATTTCACATTTTTCGGCGCCGACCTTAACGCTCGCCTCGTTTTGGCGATGCTGCTAGCCAACGCTGTAGGCAATACACTGGGATTTCTTGCACTGTTTGCACCCGGCGGAATCGGTGTCAGAGAAGCAGTGGCGAGCGGGATTCTTGCAGGATTCATCCCGCTCAATGATGCAATCATGTTGAGCCTGCTTTTCCGGCTGTGGATGACATTATCCGAACTGCTGGGCGCATGCACCCTACTCTGGCCCGGCATTAGATCGTTCAAGGCGTAAGCGGGCTATGTTTACCTGCTTCGTGGGCACGCGCGCGCAACTGATAAAAATGGCGCCCGTGATCCTCGAGATTGAAAAGCGGGGCTTGCCGTTCAATCTAGTCTTTACCGGACAACACGAAGAAACCATGGAACAGCTGCTGAACGATTTTGGCATTCATGCCGCCCGCAGCTATTTGTATCGCGGAAAGGAAATTACCGGAATTGTGCAAATGGGCAGCTGGTTTGTGCGCTGTTTATGGAAATGCCTGCGTGAATCGGATAAATTTGTTCCAGGTCCAAGCGCGAGCAGCGTTATGCTGGTCCATGGCGACACTTTCTCCACGCTGCTTGGGGCTATTGTCGGCAAACTGAAAGGTATAACGGTAGCGCATATTGAGGCCGGCTTGCGATCCGGCAACATTTTCCATCCGTTCCCTGAAGAACTGACTCGCCGCGCAGTGTTCAGGCTGTCCGATCTCGCCTTTTGTCCAGGAGCGTGGCCCTACGACAACATGAAAAAATACCGTGCCAAACGCATCGACACCGGGCAAAACACCCTACTCGATACACTCGCGATAGCACTCGCTGTTCCCCAAAAAAGCGCGCCGCCTTATCCTATGAATACGTATGGCATTGTGTCACTGCACCGCTTTGAAAACATTTTTTACGTGCGCCGCCTGGCGCAAATAATCAACTTGCTCGAAACAGCTGCCGTACGGTTTCCGCTGGTCTTCGTTTTGCACCCGGCGACGCGAAAAAAACTGGCCCAATTCGATCTGTTATCCAAGCTTGAAAGCAATCCTCGAATCAAGCTTCTCCCACGCATGGGATATATCGAATTTGTGAAGCTAATGCAGGGCGCCAAGTTTGTAATCACCGACGGCGGCAGCAATCAGGAAGAATTGTCCTATCTAGGCATACCCACGTTGCTGATGCGCAAGGCAACCGAGCGGCAAGAGGGTCTCGAGACTACGGCAACCCTTTGTCCCTATGATGAGAAAATTCTTGAACGCTTTATGCGCGATTTAGCTGATGCACCCACTGTTATACCCGCGATAGGCTCAAGTTCGCCATCAGAGATGATCGTTAATCAGCTCGAGTCTTACGTCCAAACGCGGCGCGACTCCCATAGTTGATGAAATTCGAAGAATCCAGTTATTGGAGAGAACGGGTAACCGTTGACGCCGACCTTGGGGTGGTTGGGCACCGTTCCCTCGGACGCGGATACAACGAGTATATTTACCGGCGCAGAACGGAATGTCTGTTGGATACCTTGAACAGATTGAACATTAAGCCGTCGCAGTGCAACGTGCTGGACCTCGGCTGTGGCAGCGGATATTATGCGGCGTTTTGGAAAGCGATTGGCGTGACCGAGCTTACCGGAATTGACATAGCAGACGCCGCCATCGACCGTCTGCGCGCGAAGTTTCCGGAATACCGGTTTCTGCAAGCTGACATTACGCAGGCAGATGCCGCCGTGCGAATCGGCGGCCTTTATTCCATTGCCACGCTATTTGACGTGATTTACCACATCAGCGACGATGCGGCGGCGTTAAATGCGCTGAAAACCGTTGCCCGCATATTAAAGCCGGCCGGGCTTCTGCTGTTGTTCGACCAGCTCGCAACAAAGGACTACTCCCTGCTGCCGCACGTCAAATTCCGAGGTAAAATGAATTATTTAGCGCTGCTCGACGCAGCGGGGTTGGAAATCGTTAGCCGGGAGCCGCTGTTCGTGTTTTTGGCGCCGCCCGTCTTCGGATTCAAAGCCGTCGATATAATGGTGTCCGGCCTGTACAAGATTATCGGTGCATTTATCAAAAACCGGGAAAGCGCCGGCAGGCGGCTTGGCAACGCCGTTTACGAACTGGACCGGTTTCTCATAAAAAAAAGGGTCCGCTTACCCAACCATGAGCTTATCGCTGTCAGAAAGCGAACTACTGGCGCGCTCGCCTAGCTCGCGCCCCTGGTGCAATTCCGTCCTGCATGCAGATTGATATCGTTATTCCATGCTACCGCGTAAGCGGGCAAATCATCAATGTCGTTGAGCAAACGCTCGCGTTGCATCACGTGCGCAACGTCATCGTGGTGGACGACGGATGTCCGGAACACAGCGGCCAGGTCGTGCGCGATCATTTTCCGGATGAATCGCGCGTAGTGGTAATAGAACACAAGACGAACCAAGGCGTGGGAGCCGCGATGCTAAGTGGCTATGCGCACGCATTTGCGAACGCCGCCGATGTCGCAGTCAAGGTAGACGGAGATGGGCAAATGGATCCACAGCTCGTTCCTTTGCTGTTGGCGCCGCTGGTGCAAGGCAAAGCCGATTACGCCAAGGGCAACAGATTTTTTTACCCCAAACATCTTGCTGGCATGCCACGCTCGCGACTTTTCGGCAACGCGTTCCTGTCGTTAATCAGTAAACTTTCGTCGGGTTATTGGTCCATAATGGACCCGACCAACGGTTTTACCGCGTTGCATTTCGCGGCCTTCAGGCAGCTGGACACCGAGAGCCTGGACCGCGGATATTTTTTTGAGAGCGACATGTTGTTCCAGCTTGGCATTGCTAATGCAGTGGTAATGGATGTGCCTATGCTGCCGCGTTACCGCGGGGAAACCAGTAGCATGAACATTCCCAAGGTTGCGCTTCAGTTTCCCGGAAAGTATTTCAACAGATTCCTCAAGCGCATTGCATTCAAATATTTTGTCCGCGAATTCAACATCGCGTCATTGGAAATAATATGCGGCGTTCCCGCCATGATCGCCGGGCTGACCTATGGGATTTATCATTGGGTGGGGCCTGCGTATATTGGGAAACCCACTCCGGCGGGAACAGTCATGGTTGTGGGCTTGCTGCTTTTGATGGGGTTCCAGCTGCTGCTTTCAGCGGTAAATTACGACATTACACACGAACCCAGCATTCCTCTGACACAAAGAAATGCAACGCCAATCTAGCGAGCGTCCGGCGATCACGATGTCTTTGCCGCTCCATTCCGGGCTGCCCAGAATTCCGGATTATCACCGGCTGTTGCAAAGCAATCTGTTTAAGTCGATGGAGGATTTTTCCGGCAGCTTTCTCCACTCACAGTCGCGACATTTGAAACGGTACCAGGGAAAATGGGTCGCTGACCCGCTGCACCAGTGGAGCAGGCAATGGGAATATCCGTATGTGTTCTCCAGGATTTCGGATTATGCGGGTAACGCGAGGCAGGAATCTGAGTTGCGTATTCTTGACGCAGGCTCGGGCGTGACTTTTTTTCCTTATTTCCTGTCATCCCGCTTTAGCAATGTGATCGTCTCCTGCTGCGATTACGACTTTTCTTTGGGCGAGGCCTATTCCCGCCTGAACCATTGCCTCGGGGGGCGTGTACGGTTCGTTCCCGGAGACTTGCGCAGCCTGCCATTTCAGAACAACGCTTTTGACATTGTTTATTGCGTATCCGTATTAGAGCATACTGACGCGTACCAAAATATCGTTTCAGAATTCAGGCGAGTGCTCAAGCCGGGAGGAATACTGATCGTCACCTTTGATATTTCGGTTGACGGCGAAGCGGATATTCCGGTGGAAAAAGCGGAGCAGCTGCTTGGAATACTTTACCAACATTTTCCGCGCAGCAAGCAGATAGCGTACGCAAACTTAAGGCAAGAAGTGCACGCACAAGATCTCGTAACAACTCGCTTTATCCGCCAAATGAACCCCCGCCTTCTGCCATGGAAGTACCCGCTCCTTGCTGCGTTAAAACCACTTATAAAGCGGCGATGGCCCAGAGCTCTTTTTCGCAACCTGACGTTCTATTGCCATTCCTTCGATTATTAAACAGCTCTTGACATTGAAACCAAATTGAATGCTATCGACAAAAATTACCGCCGCCAGATGGAAAGTATCTACCGCGGCCTAATGCAGAGCGCGGCGCCTGGCGAATATGACGAAAACGCCCTGCCATCGTATACCCATCCCAACCAGCTCATGGCCTGGCTATTTTGGAAGAGGATCGACACCGCCCTGAGCTTGATGGGTGGACTATCCGGAAAAACCGTTCTCGACTTTGGCTGCGGCGGCGCGGTAACCTTCAAATACCTAGACCAAAGGCATTGCAGGATCGTTGGTTGTGATGAAAATGTGTTGCTGGCGCGGCGTGTCCGCGACGCATTGCAAGTCAACGCCGATCTCTATCAAGTTCTATCGGCGGTAGGCGGGCTTAAATTCGATTACATTCTCGCATTGGATGTGCTGGAACATATTGAAAATAGCTCCACTCTGATTGACAAATTTAAAGTTCTGCTTCAACCGAAAGGCAAGGTTATTTTATCGGGACCGACTGAAAATTTCTGGTACAAGGCGGGGCGTAAGCTGGCGGGCTTCAGTGGCCATTATCACGTTAAGAATATCTACCAGATCGAGCGAGAATTTGCAGGGCAGGGATTCAGTGCAGAAATAATTCGCACTCTCTATTACCCTATTCCACTTTTCAGGGTGAGCCGGTGGGGCATTGGTTTATGAAACTGCGATTCCGAAACTTCATGTATAGGATTTCCTGTCAACAGGCTAACATAACAATAGAAAGGGCAGAAACCAATGCACTGGAAACTTGAGACGCTCTTGTTGACAGCGGGCTTTGTCGCATTATCAGCCATGTATATCGCGCTGGGTTGGTCGCATGAACTTTCCAGCGCCGGAGGAGACAGCGCCGGATACATGCTTGCGGCACAATATTTTTCACCTTTTCAACCGCATTCCGCGATACTCACCGAATACAGCAAGCAAATCATTTATCCACCGCTTTTTCCCTGGATTCTTGCCCTAACAGGGGGCGGGGAAAGCGTCCTGGTCGCGCATTTGGTGGTCATGATCTTTTTACTGCTTGCCGTGTTGGTTCTGTTTTTTTGGCTACGGCAAGAATCGCTTTCCGTATGGCTGAGCGCCGCGGTCAGCCTGATCTTTGCTTTAAGGGTCAACACCTATCTGCTTTCGCTCGATATTTGGACCGAAAACCCATATATTTTCTTCAGCCTGTTGGCTATCCTTGGAGTCAGTCTCGCCACGCGGAAAGAGAATCACAACTGGTTTTGGCTTGCAGCATTTGCCATAGCTTGTGCAACCTTGGTTCGCGTTGCCGCCCTCTCGATTCTAGTGGCTTTTTGGTTGTTTCTTTTGGCCCATAGGCCGAAGAATTTTCTTTATTTGATGGTGGCGTCCGCTCTTCCATTCGTATTGTGGGCCGTGATTAGTGCTTCCACGCAAGTAGGGATTTCGGGCTACACACATTCCTGGCTGAAGGTATATCTAACAACTCCACTGGTTCCGCTTATTCTTCACCAGCTTCAAAAAGGATTGGCGGCCGCGTACTTAACGTGGCAATTCGGGTGGCTTGGTACCAGTCAACCGTCAGCCTTGGTTATTGTCGTTGCAGTTTTCGGTGTACTTTGTATTGCTGGCTGGTTATACCGCTTGAGATTCCTCAAATTTGACGCGATTTATCTTGCCATTTATTTAGGCATGGTATTCGCGTGGCCCAATCCCGAGCCGTTGCGCTACTTTTATGTAGCGACACCGGTTTTCGTCGCTCAAGGTTTCCTGCTATTAAGCGACGTCACGCGAAGCAGACTGCGAATAGGGGATCCCAGATCGATTGGAATGGGTTTGGCGATCATTCTCATACTGACTCTGTTGCCCACCTTTGTTATCAACGGCCGTTATTTTCTGGAGCCCGTTCCACCCGAGATAACAGCCGGCAAGCATATTGCTGAGTGGTTTGATGACAATCGAAAAATTGCGGTCGTCAGCGCGTATTTTCATGTCCGTCTGCTCCAGCACCTCAAAGAAATCAGCGCCCTCGTTCCGGAAAACGAATGCATATTCGCAATCAAACCGACGCTTGTGACGTTTTACTCCAGGCGGTCCAGCTACGGCCCGCCAAAGGTTGACGTGAGCGACCAAGAGTTCTGGCAGCGCATGGAAAAATGTCACTACGCTTATTTTCTGCCTTTTGAAAGCCCCACGTATGGAGCGTCGTTTTACCCTCTTTCACGGCTCGGCAAAAAAGCAAAGATCATATCGATAAAACAATTAGGCTTAAACGACAAACTGCCCCCGGTGGGAGTACTGGCTAAAATAGAAGAATAATACCGAGGCGCAGCAATGGCGCAGTTTCCTTGGAGTCTTGTCAAAGGCTGCGAATATTGGTCCGAATCCTATCAATGACGGCTGAAAAATCCTGATGGTTTCTCTTGGCCACTGCCTGCGCGTGCGCGAAATACCTTTCTGCTCTTGCCTTATCTTGGGCCTGGATTAGCCACTCGGTCGCGAGGAATAAGGGCGCAGCATTCGAGTCGTAAGCCTGAAATGCTGCGTCCAGCGCGGCTAACGCGGCTTGGGAATTTCCTGCCTTATGCAAATAATGCGCTTTGTACATCCACAGCGATTGGACGCTTCTGTTGTTGATGACGTGGGCGACTAAAGCTTGATCGAGGATCCGAAGATACTCATCGCCGGAGAAAGCGCATTTGTCGTCCAAGCCCAGATTGGCCAGTTCGATCAAGCCCTGCACTTCGTAAGTTGTGATCTTGCTGTCAGTTTGAAACGTAATCTTTTTGAGTTGTGCTGGAGAAAGCTGACCGCTTTCACGGCAGGAAATATAAGCGCGCTGCAACTCAAAACCCGGGCCCACAAGGCCGGCGAGCGCCGCTCTCGCCGCATTGAACTTTGCGCCTTCCGTGTAATCGCTGGCCAAAGTAATTCGCAGCCGTGGCGAATCGGGATGAACCAATGCAATCTGGGCAAACATTTTCTGGTGGCTACTCCACATATTCACATATCCGACAGTTACCGCACAGGTTGCGCCGATCGCCGCCACAGCCAACGTTGCAAGTACAAAGCGCGCGGCGAACAGTCCGGCCAGCGAACATGCGGTCAGAATAATGCCGTATATCGCGAGATAATTCCGGTGCTCGAACATCAATTCCAGAGGAAAAAAACTCGATTCCAGTAGGTGCGCCGCGAAAAAAAAGAAAATTCCGAATGCCGCAATGCTGCTAACGGCGCGAAGTAGCCAACCAAGGTATAGCAATGCCAGCAGCGCGAACAGGGAGAATGCTGTAGTTGGCGGAGACCACAGCGCTGTGGAAATCGCAAAATCGTCATGCAGAAACCCAAGATTGCCCTGGTGCGGAAGCAACATCTCGTAAAGATAATAAACGAGCACGCGAAACTGGGTGATCACCCTTTCATAAAGTGTAAAATTGCGTACCTCGTAGCCGTGTCGCACCAATTGGTCAAAATGACTAATTACGAAAGCGCTACCCACCGCAGCCGGCACGAACAATCCCACTACAAAACACGCAGCGAGAAATCGCTGGACCGTACGTTCGCCTTTGAAGCCAAAAAACAAAGCCTCCAGCAAAAGCGCGTAAACTGGAAACAGCAGTCCGGTTTCCTTGCTGAACGCGGCGAGGGGGAAACATACGACAAATGACAAAATAATCCAGATCCGTCCATGCGGCTGACCGGTCAACTGCCTCTCCCGACCCACGAAATAGGCCAATAGTCCGGTCAAGCTAAACAGCGCGGACAACTGTGTCATCCTTTGCACTGTGTACAGAACCGTGCTTACTTGCAGCGGATGAAGCAGCCACAGTGCGGCAACGACGAGCGCCCAGTAGTGCGGTTCTCCACGCCAGCCTCTAGCCCGCAAGGCAAATATGCGCGCACTTAGCGCAAACACTATCGCTCCACAAAGCAAATGGATGGCGAGATTGGTGAATTTCCACCACCAAAAATTTGTTCCGCTCACGGCCGCGTTGACAAGGAAACTCAACATGGCCACCGGGCGTCCCAGGACGCCGCTTTTGCTTACTGCGGCGTTCTGCCATGCAGCGGCGCCAACGCTATCAAGTATCGGGTCTAGCTGAGGATAGTCATCCAGCACCAGCGGCCCGGATAGGCCTGGAAGATAAATAACGAAGGTCAACAGCAATACCACGCAAAAAATCACGTTGGCCGCAAAAGCCGGCCCTACTGTCCTGTTCAGATTGAAGCTGAGAATGGTGGGCCGTTCTGCCACTTTTAATTCGCGGTCAGCAGTATCCGCCGGGTCGCGGCAAAACTTCGATCACGTTATTTGGGTTCACTATCTTTATAATGCAGCATCGTTACCTGTTCCGAAACCAGCCCGATGAGAAAAATCAAAACCGAGGTGATGAAAAGCAGCCCGCTCATGTTGGTAAAGCGGTGGATGGTGAGGAACGTGTACAGGTAGTAACCCAATCCAATCATAAAAAACATCAGGCTTACCGGGAAAAACAGGCGCAGCGGCGAATAAAGCGTGCCGATTTTAAAGATAATGAGCAGAAATCGCGCGCCATCGCGCAGCAAACGGATATGGCTTTTGCCGACGCGCTTCTGCGCCACGATGGGCACATACGCTACCGGGAACCCGGCTCGGAAAAAACTCATGGTGACCGTCGTGGGATAAGAAAATCCGTTCGGCAGAAGGTAAAGGAATCTGCGGAATTTGTCTGCACTAACCACTCTGAATCCGCAAGTCAGATCTTCGATCTTCTGCCCCACCATCCAGCTCGCCAACCTGTTATAAAACGAATTGGCAAAAGCGCGGTGCGCACCGGCGTGCGAGTCGTAGGTGCGGGCGGCCACCACCATTTCATATCCCTCTCCGAGCTTTTGCAACAAGCGTGGAATATCTCGCGGCTGATGCTGGCCATCGGCATCCATGAAAATCAAAACCTCGCCCCTCGCTGCCCTAGCCCCTGACTTTACCGCAGCCCCATTGCCCATGCTATAGGGCTGGGAAATCAAGCGCACACCATTGTTCTGGCACACCGCCACCGTTTGATCGGTAGACCCGTCGTCAATGACGATTATTTCCTCGTCCGAAAATAATTCGTGCAACTTCGGTAGCAGCTGTTGCAATGATGCCGCCTCATTTTTTGCCGGAAGAACGATACTGAAACGGGTTTTTTCTGCCATATCTGCCCCTTGTTTTCTAGCGAAAGCCACGATCGCTAATGCTTTACCCGGGCGGTAGTCGCTGACCGGGCGGCTTTTTGTAGCTTGCGTACCTGCTGTTCCCATTCATCAATTCCACTTCGGTACAGCCACCGCGTCAATGGGTTGCGTTCGTTCGCTTCCCGCGCTTTCTGCACATAGCGCAAAGCGTCATCGTACAACCCGGCGCTGGCGAGCCATTTCATTTGCAGCAATGCAAAGTCGGCCGTTGGCTCAATCGCGTAGGCTTTGTCCATGGTTTCCATGGCCGGATTGAGCAGGCCCGCAGTTGCGTACAGTCTTGCCTGCAAGGCATATAGATTTTTGCGCGCCAAGTAGTAGCGGGGATTTGCAAGCAGCGCGTCCATACATTGCTGCAATTCCTGGTAGTTTAGCCGCTGGCACTGGTTCTTTTCGCGAAGCATAACTATTTCTTCCATTCTGCCTACTGGCACAGTGGAATAGGCGCTGATTTTCAGCGTGTCAACAACGGTGCGCATGTTCGGCATTGGTAAATCCCTATCAGTGCACGTCAGCCGCATCCAGTGCATGTACCCGCTTGCATCGCGTGGATGCAATTCGATCATACGCTTGAAAACCTTCAACGCTTCATCGTCTTTTTTCTCAACTATCCACACTCCTGCCAGGTACTCCTGCGCCCGGCTGGAAAGCGGTCTTTCGGCCGCCCATGTAATTGCTTGCCGATAAGGGTTGGCCCAAAGCAAGCTTTCATTCCAGGTAATAGTAACAATTAACCCCAGCATGATCACCCCTAAAAAGGGTACCAGACGCCGCAAATTTCCGTGCAGCCCAGTGGCGTAGAATGTCGCGGCAAACACAGGGCCCAACATGGACAAATAGTTTCGATGCTCGTAATAAAGCTCAAGCGGGATAAAAGTGGACTCGAGCAGATGGCCGGCGAAGAACCACAACACGCCGAAACTGAAAGCGGGCTGGCGTTTTCGGTATTTGATCGCCGCGCCGATCAACCCGACCACGACCAGCAACGCCGGCAGCGTGGACAGGGGCTTAAGCAGGCTCCTCGAAACAGGATAATCGTCAAACAGCAAACCGAATGCGCGCGGATGCGGCAGGAAAATTTTTGCAATGTAGTCAACCAGGACGCGTGGTTCAGTCAGCAAACGCTCGCCGAGAGTAAAATCGCGAAGCGTGTAACCGGCGAGAATTTTCTCGTGATTTAGCAGAAGGTAGGCTGCGAGCGAGAGTAGTGGCATAAACAAAAATACCGCGGCCCACGGTCGCCAATGCTTGGGCTTGGAAAGTGAGGACAACAGGGTCGCTTCCAGAACCCATATGTAAATCACCAGCAGAATTCCGCTTTCCTTGCTCAATGTGGCGAACGCGCCTCCTAACACCACTCCTGCCGAAAGCCACAGGTAGCCCAAGCCGTCCTCGCCTCGCAATAACCGCTCTCTGCCATGGAAATAAGCGAGCAGCCCGGCCAGAGTAAATAACGTACTCAACTCGGTCATGCGTTGCACGACATACAGAACGGTCGATACCTGCATCGGATGCAGCAGCCAGGCACCCGTAGTGGTGAGAGCGATCGCCAGTGTGCGGCTGCGCGGCCAGCCTACAATTTTGCCGAGTCTCAGAAGAAACCAGCAAAGCAGGCAGCCGTTCATCACGTGTAGCGACAGATTGACGTACTTGAACGCGCGCGCATCACCGGGCCAGTCGGCGTGTTGCAGAGCAAAGCTGAGCAGCGCAACCGGGCGTCCCAACGCTCCGGAAAACCCGCCCAACACATATTCCGCAATTTGCTTCCAGCTAGCCGGTTCCCCGATCTCAGTTAGTCCCCGCAAATTCGGGTAATCATCGAGCAGAAATCCGCCATTCAAGCCGGGGAAATAAATCAAAAAAACGCAGCCGAGAATCAACAGGAAAATCGCGGCCGCTAGTATTTCGTGCTTTTGCGCAGCGCCTGAATTATCTGCTGCCGCTAAAATGCCGGAGATTTTCAATATCGTTGACCAAATGACCCGTAAAAAGCCGCTATTCTACGGTAAGTGAAAATAAAAAACCCGCCCAAAAGCAGGGCGGGTTTTTAAGACCAGTTACTATTAACGGCAAGCTGAAGGACGGTATTTCGATAGAATCGTCGAATTAGCCCCCGTGTTGCTGCACGTCCAGGTTTTACCACCATCGCCGGTTTCTAACATCAGGGTTCCGCCAGCGACCAGTTTGCTAGCAGTGGTTCTCATAGTCGCCATGATTTGCAGCACGCCCGTCGAACCTTGGGCCGTAAGCTGTTGCACACCCTGAACATATTTGCCGATGGTATTGCCCATGACCGAAGAAGTTGACGTCGGCCATACACCCTTGTCGGAAAACCACTCGGCGTACGGCGTTTTGCCGCCGGACATCAGTTCGACCGCTTCAGACACTTGGGCGCGTGCCGTATAGTCCTGATAAGCCGGAATCGCGACCGCAGCCAATATGCCAATGATCGCTACCACGATCATCAACTCGATTAACGTAAACCCCATTTGTAAATGTTTCATGAAAATAGCTCCCCAAAAAAATTGCGAATAAAGTAAAGACAGCGTATTGCAGCTATGACTGGAGCAAGTCACATGCCAACCTATCTGTACAAAATACCGTTTAAAATCAACGGACTTCTTTGCATTCGGCAGCGAGATCAGGCATAAACTGCCGTATTTTGTCAGCTTTCGGAATTGGGCCGACCCGAATCCGGTCGTTTGGAGTATCCAGGGATTTTCGACTCGTCCACATCGTCGATTTGCTCTGGATCGAGGAACTGCTTGGCGTACGCGAGATAAACTTTGTCCCGGACGAATACATCAAACAAATCAGGATCAATATGCCCATCGATTTTGAGCCTGCCTAGGATATTAAGAGATTCGGTAAGTGTTTTTCCTATTTTGTACGGCCGATCCTTGGCGGTGAGTGCCTCGAAGATGTCGGCAATGCCTATGATGCGCGCTTGCACTGACATGTCTTCGCGCTTTAACCCGCGCGGATAACCCTTGCCATCCACGCGCTCATGATGCCCACCAGCGAATTCCGGCACCTTGCGCAGATGCTTCGGCCATGGCAGCGCTTCCAGCATTTTGATGGTGACCACGACGTGGTTGTTGATAATTTCACGCTCTTTTTCGTTCAGCGTGCCTCTGGCGATGCTCAGGTTTTCTGATTCGTCATCGGTAAGAAATTTCTTCCGCTTGCCGTCGATGCCAACCCAGCGATAGCTGGCAATCTCTCTTACCCGTTGCAGCACCTCCTCATTCACAAATTCGCCGCCGATGTTGGTTTTGCGCAAGAACTCGCGATCTTGATTCAGCTGTTTGATGCGGCTGCGATATTTGGCCTCAAGTTTGGCGATGCCACGACGATCTTTTCCCAGCCGCTGCTTTGACTTCAGCATACTGACTTCGGCATCACGTTTTAGAACTTCGAACCGAGTGTCTATTAGGTTAATGCGGTCGTAGATGGTCTCCAGCTTGGTGGCTTTGTCCACGACATGGACCGGCGTTGTCACTTTTCCACAGTCATGCAAGAGGCCAGCGATTTCGAGTTCGTAGCGGTCTTTTTCATTCATGTGAAAGTCCTTGAGGGGACCGATTTTAGTGTTGTTCACCGCTTCCGCAATCATCATGGTCAGCACCGGAACCCGCGCGCAGTGCCCCCCGGTATAGGGCGACTTTTCGTCGATCGCGGTATTGATTAGGCGAATAAACGATTCAAACAGATCTTCGAGCTGGCTGATCAACAACCGGTTGGTAAGCGCGATCGCGGCCTGAGACGCCAGCGATTCGCCCAACTGTTCATCGGTCGCTGAAAACGCGATGATTTCTCCGCTCTCGCGGTCTTTGGCGTTAATGAGCTGCAATACCCCGATGATCTCTTTCTCATGATTCTTCATCGGGATCGTTAGAAATGACTTCGAGCGATACCCGGTTTTCTTATCGAAATTCTTGGTGCCGGTAAAATCGAAGCCACGCTCGGTATAGGCGTCGGCGATGTTGATCGTTTGATCATGCAACACCGCATAGGCCACCACCATGGAATTGTTGGGTTTGCCAGTTTCGTCGTACAGCGCGATCGGGTTAAACGGAATTGCTTCGCCGGTGGTGCCCCCCATGGCGATATTAAGGGAATCAGTGCGGATAATTTCGAATTTCAGGTTGCGATCGTCCACCATTCGGTACAGCGTGCCGCCATCGGCGTTGACGATATTCTTCGCAGCAATCAGTATGTTTTCCAGCAGACGATTGATGTCCTTTTCCTTGGACAACGACGCACCGACGCGGTTTAGATCTTCCAGCCGCTGCAGCAAATCACCAGAAGTGAGCACCTGTATCCTATGCGATTCCTGTGCTTGTCGCATGTTCGTTATTTAATGCAAACTGCGCGGACTTGATGAATATTAGTAATGCCTTGCAAAACCTTTTCTATCCCGTCCTGCTTCAGGGTGCGCATCCCATCGTCCAGCGCTGTAGCAAACATTTGTGCAACATGCGCGTGCTCCTGAATATCTTTCTTTATGGCATCGGTCCCAACCAGCATTTCGTGCAGGCCGACACGACCCTTGTAGCCGGTGTTGTTGCAAACTTCGCACCCCACCGGTTGATAAAGGGTGAACTGCCCTTTCTCATTGCCAAAGGATTTCACCCAATCTTTGTATACCTGCTCGTAGGCGCCCTTCGCGTCCTTCTTCCATTGAGCGGTATTCTTGAGCTCCTCACAGTATTCTGCGAGCAGCGCTTTTATTTCGTCCTGATTGGGGACATAAGCTTGCTTGCATTTGCTACATAAGCGCTTAGCCAGGCGTTGCGCGAGCACGCCCAACAACGCGTCGGAAAAGTTGAACGGGTCCATCCCCATATCCAGCAAGCGGATGATGGACTCCGGCGCACTGTTGGTGTGCAACGTGGCAAACACCAAGTGGCCGGTAAGCGAGGCCTCAATGCCGATGGAAACGGTTTCCTTGTCACGCATCTCACCTACCATGATCACATCCGGGTCGCAGCGTAAGAAAGAGCGCATAGCGACCGCAAACGTAAGCCCGGCCTTGACATTCATTTGCACCTGACGCAAACCTCTCTGGGTGATTTCCACCGGATCTTCCGCCGTCCAGATCTTGGTTTCCGGGGTGTTGATGTAGCCCAGCACCGAGTGCAAGGTGGTGGTTTTACCCGAACCGGTGGGGCCGCACACAAAAAATAATCCGTAAGGCTTGGAGATCACCTGTTTCAGTGTCTCCAGATTATGGGCGCTCAGGCCCAGTTTTTCCAATGGGATCGGCTCGCCCGCACCGAGAATCCGCATCACTATGTCTTCCACGCCGCCCTGTGACGGTATCGTCGCGACCCGCAATTCAATATCCAGCGGACCGAATTTCTTGAATTTGATCTTGCCGTCCTGCGGTTTTCTTTTTTCCGAGATGTCAAGATCGCACATGATTTTTAACCGCGTCACTAAAGCGCTACGGTAACTCGCTGGAATTTCAATGTACGGCACCAGCGTGCCGTCTTTGCGGAAACGGATTTCTGTCTTGGCTTTTCCGGGATAAGGTTCAATGTGAATGTCCGAAGCGCCTTGATGGTAGGCGTCCACGATGATCTTGTTGACCAGCTTTACCAGCTCGTTGTCTGCGGCTGCAGAAACATCATCCGCCCCCGCGCCTTCCCCCTCGAGCTCCTCGTCCAGGCCCGACAGCAGTTCGCCCACCGAAGAGGCATCCATTCCGCCAGCTCCGAACAACAAATCCAAAGTGCTTATAAACTCGCGGTTGGTACATACCCGGTAAATTAACTTATGCTTCGGGAACACGTTATTCGCGACGCGTGATCCCTTGATGCGTTCGGGATCAGTGGTAAGAATTATCAACCCATCCTTGTTTTCCTCTATCGGGACCCACAAGCTACTTTGCACGAAGTCGCGTTTCAGATTTTTCAGTAAGTCCGCAGGCTTAATTCGGTCGGCGCGAAAGGGTTCGTAGGGCACTTGATAGAATTTCGACAACGATTGCCCTAACGAAGGGAGCTTAACCTGGAATTCGTCAATTAAAATGTCTTCGATGTCGAGGTTTTTCCGGCGCGCCGACCGCGTTGCAAGTTCAAATTCTTCCGCCGAAATCACCGCGTCCGCAACCAGGTAATCATATTTCGTCCGCACCATATGTTGCGGTTGCTGGCGCTGCTTGAGGGCTATGGCAAGGGTTTCGCAAATAAAAGTCACGCCTTCTTCCATCACCGGCGCAAATGGTGTTCCTCCCCTGTTATTGATGATCTGCACCACGCCGATTGTCTCATTGCTGCTTGCGTCAATCACCGGCGCCACCAGCATCTGTTTGGTGCGATACCCTGTGCGCTTATCGACCTCTTTGAGGAAACTCAATTGTGGACTCAGCGCCCTTAATTCATTGTCGTCGTAAACATCCCTGATATTGACCAGCTTTTTGCTCATCGCCACGAAACCGGCAATGCTTTGTTCGTTGATGGGCAGTTTCAGGTCCTTGAATGAATTGAGTCCGGTTTTAACCTTGGAAATTATTGAAGTCTTATCATCGGCCACGGTATAGATGGTGAGACGGTCTGCATTGAACAGAGAGCAGATGTCCTGGCTTACCTCGAGCATGATTTCATCAATGTTGTAGGCAGCATGAATCTTGTTGGTGACCGCCTGTAACTTTTTTGTGAAATTCAGCTTCTCGGTAAGGACATCCTTAGTTGCCGGTTGTGCCTGAAACACCGTACTCATGGCCAAAACCTCATTTCTACAAGGTGAAATATACCGGATTAAAACACAAATATCCGGTTGTGTCGCAGCATTTTCTGGCAGTAATTCGAGATCTCTTGCGCCGTCAGTTTGGCGTGCACGGATATCGCACTGCTGTGCGTCCATCCAGCCATTTCCATCAATAAAGTGTTGCCGCCGACAATGTGAAGACGCCATCGACTAACGCAGACTTGATTGATCCAGGTGAGCTCCTGGAAACCGAGTCCGCCCGCATCAGTGTCTACATCAATCAGGATATCATTATCCTGGAGCATTGAGGCGTAACGCAAGTGGCTGCCGATTGTGAATGCGCATACCAATATCTTGCCTTTCATGAGTCGTGCGATTGCTGCAGCTGCACGCAAGATTCATTCCCACTGATTTGGCTCTAGCGCAAATGCTGAACCACATGATTGATACACTAGAAAGCTCATTTGGTTTCATACACCCAAACGCCTGTCCACCCTGGCTTGGGCGGATTCGTGCGAAGTTTCTTGATGCGCTCCAGAAACAGCTGATACAGGTGGGCAGTGGGTGCCATTTTCCGCAGATTAATCAGTTGCAGTTCCGCCAGGTCCCAGTTCTGCGCGCGATAAAGTTTCAACACCCTCTGAAACAGCGTCAGTTCATCCAGCACCACCTCGTCCACTTGTCCCTCATACCCTAGCGGCTCGTAAATGAGTACCGGTTCGTCCTTGCCCTTTACTCTCACTTGATCGAGTTCACGGTACACAATGCCGGAGACCACGTCCTTGGTCATTTCACTCACGATAATGTCTGCACCATATTCCTTGCAGAGCCCCTCCAGCCTCGAAGCCAGGTTCACGGAATCGCCCATAACGGTGTAGGCTTTGCGTACCGCTGAACCCATGTCGCCCACTACCATGACGCCGGTGTTGATGCCCACGCCGAGCCTGATTTCCGGCCAACCGCGGGCCTTGAACTGCTCGCGCAACTGCCGCGCGGTAGCTTGCATTTCCAGGGCGCTGATCACTGCATTGCGAGGGTGATCCGGGTCGTTTACCGGCGCACCCCAAAACGCCATAATGGCGTCGCCGATATATTTGTCCAGCGTGCCGCGGTGTGCACGGATAATATGCGTCATCGTGGTTAGATACTCATTGACGAACGCAGCTAGTTCTTTAGGCTCAAGACCCTCGGAAATCGAGGTGAAGTCGCGCACGTCCGAAAATAGCACGGACAACTCCTGGCTTTTGCCCTCCATGCTGTAACGCTTCGGATCCTCGCTCATTTTATCCACCAGTTCCGGTGGAACATATTGTCCGAACAGATCCGCGAACTGCCGCTTGATCCGTGATTCCTTAAAATAGCCGTAGGACATGTTGAGCGCGAACAGCCCAAGAATCAGCAACAACACGCTTGCCATCGGCAACACGAGGTTGCCGTAATGCCAGGCCACGATGTTGGTGGTGAGCACAAACAGCAGAACAATCAGAGTGAAAAGTCCCCATCTTATTGGACTGAGTAAAGGCATCAACAACGTCAACCCTATCCCTGCGAAAACCAGCAAAACCACTTCGGCGCCGCGCACATAAGGTGGTTTTTCCTTGATATTTCCATCCAGCATTCCAGCGATCAAGTTGGCATGGATTTCAACTCCGGGAAAGGCTCTACCGACCGGTGTCGATCGCAAATCCTTGAGCCCGGGCGCAGTGGTGCCGATCAGCACTATCTTATCCTTGAGTTCGGCGGGATCCAGCCTGTCATTTAGCACGTCCGTAGCCGATACATACTTGAAACTGCCCTGCCTTCCGCGGTATGGCACCAGAGCCGCAACATTCTCATCCACCGGAATTCGGAGCGGCCCCACCTTCAAGAATTCAAGCCTGGAAAAGTCTTTTGCCCCAAGACCCATTCGTAGAAGCGGATCAGTTGCATAACCCGGTTCGACCTTGGGAAACCCCAGCAAAGCACGTACCATAGCAAGTGATAGCGGTTCATAATAGGCGTCTTTGTACTTGGCAAGCATCGGTACACGTCTGTTGACCCCGTCAGCTGCATCGTAAATCGGGTTGATATGGCCAGCACCACTTGCGGCTTGTTGCAGCTCGCTGAGGTTTGCCCCATAGCCATCCCATGTGACAAATTGAACCCCTTTGCCTGGAAAGGATCCTGCGGGTAGCACAGGGGACGGGAGCGTGTTGACTGCTACGTACTTGCCCGCGACTTCTTCATTCGTAAAGTAGTAGCCTAACAGTACTGGGTGCTTTTTCAGGCTTGCGGCAAATATCTGGTCGTATTCGAGTTGCGGCCGCACCCGTGCGAGCGCGGCCTGAAACTGAGGATCGTCCTTAAACTGCTTTTGCGACAAGTCCTCCAAAACCAACAGTCCGGAGCTTTCGTCTTTGTCCGCGAACACCATGTCAAAACCTGCAATCGCAGCGCTATAACGGTCAAACAGCTTGTCCACAAGGAGTGCGAGGCGGTTGCGGCTCCACGGCCAGCGTCCTTCTTCTGCCAAGCTCTTTTCATCGATGTCCACGATGACGATGCGGTTGTCAACGGTACCGGGCATGGTGAACCGCAGGCGGGCGTCGTAAATGATTGAATCGAGCTGCTCCAAGAATGTGAACTGGTAAATCTTTGCCGCATGACCTATGAAAACCAGCGTGATTACCAAGCCTAAGACAATGCGAACCGGATTTTTTTTAAAGTCCAACAAGCGACCCACCCTTGTTAGCGGCCAAGAAAAGGAAGGCCTGAGTGACGCGAGGTGAAAGAATCAAAGAAACAGCAATCAAATGGAAGGCGGTACGGCTGAGCCCTTGACGCCCAAATGCCCACTGTCCGCCGTGAGCGGGTTCCAAATGCTGCGTCGTTACTTAACGCGGCGGCATTCCGCTGCGTTGCACTCATCTGCCCCCTTTTGTTTGACCTGTAACGGCTCAGGCTATTTTAGAAAGAACTCCATTTTGATTCCCCCGAGCTCGATGATGTCGTGATCGTTCAAGGGGTGTGCTTGGGCATCGAGAGCTTTTCCGTTAAGCAGTGGAAACGTCGCACCTTCTACATGGGTAATGAAGTAGCCTTGCGGCCGGCGCGTGATTACTGCGACCTGCACGCCCGGTTTGCCCAAGGTGGTCAGACTTTTGGTCAAATCCAGTTCCTTGCCGGCGCTGGGACCCGTTAGTATCTGGATCGCTCCAAGGCGAGCCGATTTAACATCTGCTGGCGTTGAAGGTTTTCGCTCTGCTGTCGCCACAGCCGGTTTAGGCGCAGACGGCTTGAGTTTGGCTTCGACGGGCTTAGCTTCTGCCGGTTTGGCTTCCGGCACCGGTTTTACATCTACAGCGGGTTTCAGCTCAGATGGCTTGATTCTCAGTTCAGCGCCCGGTCTCGACTCAGTTACCTGTTTCGCCTCAGTCGCCGGTCTCATCTCGGTGGCTGATTTCATTTCCGCGGCCGGTCTTGCTTCGACGAGCGGTTTCATCTCGGTTGCTGGTCTTAGCTCGTTTGCCAAACTTGTGCCGGCCGCCGGTTTCACCTCGGTAGCTGGTTTTGCCTCGGCTGCCAATCTTGTGCCGGCAGCCAGTTTCACTTCGGTCGGGGCCTTGCTTTCGGTTGCCGATTTCGCCTCAACCGATGGCTCCAGCTGATTCGCCGTCTGTCTGCGCTCAACCGGCTTCGTCTCAGCAGCATGTTTCACGGCAAATGCAGCGTTAGGAATGGTGTCAGGTGGTTGTGGCTGTAATTGCGGTTGCGGTGGCAGTTGCGGTTGTGTTTGCGTTTGCGACTGCGACTGCGGTTGCGGTTGCGGTTGCAACTGCTCCGCAGGCTGCAAATTTTGCGGCAACCCTTCGGCTGTCTTTAGGCCGGGTTTGGGGTGTATCACCACAGTTTTTTCATAATTGCCCCCAGCCACCTGGCTTGGCTGTTCACTAATGAATTTGAGCTTATACTTGCCAAGCTCAATGATGTCATTGTTTTGCAGGAAATGCTTTTTCACCATGTTGCCGTTCACTAGGGTACCGTTCGTGCTGCCCAGGTCTTCCAGGAACGAATCATTGAGTATGGTGACGATGACTGCGTGCTCGCCGCTCACTGCTAGATTGTCAATCTGGATATCATTGCTAGGTTTGCGGCCAATAGTAGTCCGCTCCTTGCTGAGGGTAATCTCCCTCAAAACCAAGTTGTCCATGCTCAGAATTAACTTAGCCATAATATTCTCACACCGTAGCTAACCTGAACCATGATGATATCCGGCTTATCCAGTCCGCACCAGCGGGAAGATGGCGTAATACACGCACCAAAATTACCGATACGTTGTCGCGCCCGCCATTATCGTTGGCCATTTGCACCAATTGGCTGGATGCAAGCGGCAAATTGGCTTGCAGGCTTGAAAGCGTAAGTTGAATTTCGTCGTCTTCCACCATATCACTCAATCCGTCAGAGCAAACCAGGTACAGATCGCCCACTTCCACTTCGTACGTATGAATCTCGGGCTCGACTTCGGGGTCAATTCCCAAGGCGCGCGTCACTAGATTTTTGTTCAGCGAGAACTTTGCCATTTCCTCGGTAATCATGCCGGAGTCAATTTGTTCCTGCAACAGCGAGTGATCCCGGGTAATCTGTTTAAATTCATCCCGGCGCAAACGGTACAGACGCGAATCGCCGAGATGCGCCACGCTTAGATGTTTATCATAAAACAATCCGATCACGAGGGTAGTCCCCATTCCGGCATATTGCGGCTGACTCTTCGCCGCCTGATATATCGACGCGTTGGCCCCCGCAATCTGCTCTCTCAATATTTTTACTGCCAGCGTCTCGCCGCTCTCTGGCTCGATACTGCCGGGTTCGGCACTTTCCAGAATTTGCTTCAAGCTGGTGCCGAGCATGGCAGTGGCGATGCCGCTTGCCACTTCACCGGCATTATACCCGCCCATGCCGTCGGCGAGGATAACATATCCGCTTGTGGCGTCCACCGCGAGACTGTCCTCATTGTGCGACCGCACCATCCCCGGGTCGGTCGCGGTAGCAATTTCCAGAGCCTTGCTCAGGTCCACGAACGCCCTTTCAAACGCCGACATTCACGATTTCCTGATTTGCCATGCACTGCTTAAGCGCTTGCGCCATTTCCGCACCCGTTTGATAGCGTTCTTCCACTTGCTTTGCAAGTGCCTTGTTGATGATGGCGATCAGACATTCAGGCAAATCGGGATTAATGCCACGGATATCGGCAGGCGGCTCGTTGGCAATCTTAAACATGAGCTGCGCCATGGAATCCCCCTCGAATGGTAATCGTCCGCAGGTCAACTGATATAGACTCACCCCTAACGAGAACAAATCAGAGCGGCCATCTATTTTTTTCCCTGCCAATTGCTCCGGCGACATGTAAGAGGGGGTCCCGAGAACCATGCCGGTTTTTGTCTTGCTGGAATCGGTTATGCGGGCGATGCCGAAGTCGGTCACCTTTAACGTGTCGGTTTCAGGCTCATACATCATATTCGCCGGCTTAACGTCGCGGTGAACAACGTTATGCGCGTGCGCATAAGATAAAGCATCGGCTACCCGGGCTACGATGCTCAACACCTTGGAAAGCGGCAGCAGGTTATCCGCCTTGGTGTGAGACACCAGGTCCGTGCCTTGCAAGAACTCCATTGCGATATACGCCAGGTCGTGTTCCTCCCCGGCATCGAATATGGTGACAATATTCGGATGGTTGAGGCGTCCCGCTGTTTCCGCCTCGCGGAAAAAACGTGCTTTTACCTCTTGCAATTCGTCGGCGCCGAACTCCTGCGACAATGCTAAGGTCTTGATCGCGACAACCCGGCTGATTTTCGGATCCTTGCCCAAATATACGACACCCATCGCCCCCTTGCCCAACTCTTTTTCCACCTGATACCGGCCCAGCATCGGTTTTTCCACCCGTCCGCCTTCAACAATCAGCGCACCGCCGGGATGGCTGGCGCCTGCGCCACCAAAAATCACCGTTTCCGACATCTGCTTAGCACGCGCAAGTTTGTGTTCCAGATCTTTGTAACTCGGTTTGTATTCGCTCATGTGTCGATATACCGATTCCGCCTTGTTGAATTGGCGTTTGCGCTCGAAATCGAGCCCCAGGTTATATAAAAGGTCCATGACGCCGTCGTCGAGCCGAAGTTTGCGGAATTTGTCGAAAGCAATGTCGAGTTGGCCCTGGCCCTGAAATGCGAGCCCTAGCATGCGGTTCGACTCCGCAGACTCGGCTTCGGACCTCTCCTTGCCCCTTTCAGTCAGTAGGAAGCGCTTGGTCGTGAGCACTAAATGGCCAACCAAAAGCAAAGTCGCCGGCAGCATAAGCTTTACCCAGATCGTCTTGCCTACCATAAGCCCGAACTGCGTGCCGAGCAGGGCGGCTAGCAAAGAAAAGGTGACGAATGCCGCGGTTCCGGCCTTCAGTCTCGGGAGCAGCAAAACGAGGTAAAGCGCGATCAACAGGTATGCAGTCCGCTCCGCCCAGGGGCCCCAACGCGGCACGACAAAAAAGTCTTCCTGGAGAATGCTCGATACCGAGTGCGCAAGGGTCAGCACTGGCGCCATGGCCGGCGAGATTGGAGTTACTTGCATAGCTCCGACGCCGGCAGCGGTAGCACCGATCAGCACGATTTTGTCGCGGTACTTGTCAGCCGGAATCTTGCCGGCATAAACATCATAAAACGAATCCACCGGAAATGCGGGTCGGTTGTCCCGATCTTTGTAAAAGTAGATGTACATCTGCAAATTTGGGTCGGTAGCAATTTTCAGGTTGCCAAGTTTGACCCCCTCTCCCAAGCGTACCTCGATGTCGCTCGGCTGGAGGTTAAGGCTTTTCGCTGCCAGCATCAAGGACAGGGACGGAAAATACTTGTCGTAATAACTCAGCACTAACGGTTCAGTGCGGATACCGCCGTCAACATCGGGACTTGCATTTAGATGCCCTATGCCTACGGCATTCTCGCCGAACTCGGCGAGAGGGGCGATCAGTATATTCGTAGTAGGCAAAGGAAGCAGGTCATCAGATGCTTCGGCGACGTTTCCCTCGATATTCGAAAGCTGATTGTTGGCAATAAACTCGGGCAGCGGATGGTCGGGTTTGCCCATCGGCTCGCCAATCTGAAACAGCATGGCAAGCAGCACATTGTTCGCCTGTTGTATGCTTTCTTCAAGCTTGCGATCGGTGTTGAGATTCTGTTCTGCTTCCTTGAGTACATCCCCAATCTGGGAAACCGCCTGTCGCGCTGTCGGATCCTCGAGATTCTTTAGACCCGAATTTGCGTATAGCTGCGTGAGCTTGTTGATGTAATTGAGCCCAGGATCAACTTGGGGCTCAGAAAAAAAAACGGTGTAGCCGATGACTTTGGCCTTGGCACCCGCAAGCAGGTCTATCATCTTGGCGTGTACCTCGCGCGACCACGGCCAGCGTCCGATATTTTCTATGCTGCGGTCATCGATAGCGATTACCGCGACCTTTGAGCTCGGAATGCGTGACGTTGCCTGGACCCCGAGATCATAAGCCTTGCGCTCCAGGCTTTGAATCAAATCGCCGCCGCCCATCAAAAATAACACGATGGCAACGATCAGCACGAGGAACCAATCGGCTTTCCAGAATGCGCTTTTTTTCATCCCTGGACTATAGTCTTATTTTTTGTAAGTGAACTTCTAAATTTTATTTTGCACATTTTATGATATTCATTTGTAAAGTATACGTTTTTTTATCATCAGGCCCGAGGACGAGCAGGCAAAGAGGAATAGATTTACCAATTTTTGAAACAGTTATCGACACCGTGGAATAAATCGGATAACGATAAAGCTTAATAGAATCAAACACTAAAACAGAAAATCTGCAATCAAGCCGAGTCGTGAGTTATATTGAGCTTTGCGCCCGCAGCGAAGACAAAAAACGCACTGAGAGCGCAACTGCTTTTCCTCCGGAAAACCCGAGCGTTCAAGAAAAAGCGGTAAACACTTGGAACGAAGAAAGGGGAAGTTATCCACCGCCCGGTGCCGTGGAAATCGGCTTCCTTAGACTATCAGTTGATCCCACGCTACGAAAATGCGCCGGATCTCGCCGCAGCTTGTATTTTGCGCCACATCATCGAAATGAGAGGCCAGAACAGCATGAGCATGCTGAGCGCAGTGATGGTCCCGACCAGCCCGTTCGACCAGAAGATCGAAAGGTCACCTTGCGACCCGATCATCGCTTGGCGGAACGATCTCTCGGCATGGCCGCCCAGTACGATCGCCAGTACCATGGGCGCCAGCGGATAGTCCAGCTTCTTGAACAAGTAGCCGATAATGCCGAACATCACCATGAAGATAAGGTCGGCCTGCGCGTTCGACAGCGTATACGAGCCGATGGCGCAGACCACGATGATGATAGGCGCGATGATCGAGAACGGCACGCGCATGATCGACGCCCACAGCGGAACCGTCGATAACACGATCGCCAAACCCACTAGGTTGCCGAGATATATCGAGGCGATCAAGCCCCAGACGAAGTCCTTATGCTCGACGAACAGCAGCGGCCCCGGCTGCAGGCCCCAGATCAGCAGGCCGCCGAGCAGCACCGCAGCGGTCGGCGATCCGGGAATGCCGAGCGTAAGCATCGGCAGCAGCGCGCTAGTGCCGGCAGAATGTGCCGCGGTCTCGGGTGCCACCACGCCTTCCAGGACCCCGGTGCCGAATTTGTCGCCGTCAGGCGAAAAGCGCTTGGCCAAGCCATAGCTCATGAACGACGCCGGTGTCGCGCCGCCCGGCGTGACACCGAGCCAGATACCAACTGCCGTGCCGCGGATGATGGTGATCCAGTATTTCGGCAGCTTTTTCCAGGTCTGCCACACGACGAACGGGCTGATCTTGGCGCTGCGGCCCTCGAAATGTAATCCCTTCTCGATCGTCACCAGGATCTCGCCGATGCCGAACAGGCCGATGACCGCGATCAGGAAGTGAAAACCGGTCAGCAGCGTCTCGGTACCGAAAGTCAGACGTATACCCCCAGTGATTTCATCGGTGCCGACGCTGGCAAAGGCGAAGCCGAGCATCATGCTCGAGATGACCTTAGACGGCGATTGCCGACCCAGGCCCACGAAACTGCAGAACGTCAGCAAATAGACCGAGAAGTATTCGGGTGGACCAAAATCGAGCGCGAAATTGGCGACAATTGGCGCCAGGAAGGTGAGCACAATAGTGGCGATCAGCGCGCCGATGAATGACGAACTAAGCGAGGCCGTCAGTGCCTCGCCGGCGCGGCCCTGCTGGGCGAGCGGATAACCGTCGAAAGTGGTGGCCACCGACCATGGTTCGCCGGGGATGTTGAACAGGATGGCGCTGATACAGCCGCCAAACAGCGCGCCCCAGTAGATCGCCGCCAACATAATAATAGCCGTGGTGTTGGACATCGAGAATGTCAGCGGCAGCAGGATAGCGATACCGTTAGCGCCGCCGACCCCGGGCAGGAAGCCAAGCAGGACGCCGAACAGAATGCCTACGACCATGTAGCCCAGATTGGCGGGCGTCAACAGCACGTCGAAGCCGTGCAGCAACAAAAAGAAAGCGTCCAACTATGGCCTCTCCTTACATAACCGAGCGGATTGATTGCTCACCCACCCGCCATTTTGATTCTTGTCGTTTGCATGTTTTTGGTAACACGCCCCAACTAACCCCCCGTTAGTAGCCGAGCCAAGCCTCGAATGGCCCCTTCGGCAGCGGTACCAGAAACCAGATTTCGAAAATAATGAACAAGACGACCGGCACCAGGAGCGCCAGCGGAATTGTCTTATAGATCGGATAGCGGCCGTGCCAGGTCATAAAGAAGCCGATGAACAGGAACGTTGAGATGTAAATGCCGATGTAGATCGAAAGAATGACGAAAATGGTCATCGGAATGAGGACCTGCAGCACCATTATCAGCTCGCCGCGTGCGATGAACTTGCCGCCGCCGTTGCGCCGCC
>DATIXX010000011.1 GCA_035518095.1 Burkholderiales bacterium
CGCCATCGCCCTCCGGCTTCTCCTGGAAACGGGTAATCTTGTTGCTCTTGTTAACCTTGAGCGCACCAAAACGTCCGGGCGGCTGAACCGCGGTTACCGTCGCGAGCGTGCCCTGTTTCTTATGAAAAGCGACCAACTTGGGGATATCGATATCCGCCACACCGTCACCGTAAGTCATGCAGAACGGCTCCTTGCCCAGATACGATTTGACGCGCTTGAGCCGCCCGCCGGTCTGGGTGTTCTCTCCGGTATCCAACAGCGTAACCCGCCACGGCTCCGCGCCTTTTTGGTGGACCTCCATCTTGTTGCGGGCCATGTCCAGGGTGACGTCGGACATATGCAAGAAGTAGTTGGCAAAGTACTCCTTGACGACGTAGCCCTTGTAGCCCAAGCAAACAATGAAGTCATTGATCCCGTACGCCGAATAGATCTTCATGATGTGCCAGATAATCGGTTTGCCGCCGATCTCGATCATCGGCTTGGGCTTCAAGTACGATTCCTCGCTAATACGCGTGCCGAGTCCCCCGGCTAAAATAACGCACTTCATGATTTACCCTGAATGGTTCTCAAGCAAATATGCATATTTTCGCAGAAAATCGCGGCCAATCCGATTAATTCCTCCGAAGCTATAATGGCCGGGCCGCATGAGGGCCTTGAAGCGCCGCTGTAGTTCTTCGTCCTCCGTCGAATAGATGGCGCGACCTTCGGCGCGTTCGAGCATCTCCAAGGCCAGGTCCCGGATGTCCTCAGCCGTATTCTCGACCAGCCTGACGCGACGCTCCTTATAGAGCGCCGTGTACCGGAAATTCGCAGCGTCGGAGCGGAAAATCTCAGGGAACGTAAGTTCCCGCTCTTCAATCTCGGACCACAGCAGCTTGGGGATCGCCAGATCGCTCATGCCGAACTGCAATGTCATCGACAAGGGCACCTGGTTCGCCATAGCTGATGGTCTTCCAAAAACGAGAGCTACGTGCGCAAGCCCGGATGTGCTACCCAGGAAGAATCTGCAGCTAGCGCATAAGAAGACGTCCATCCAGTCGCTACGAATGTCTAGGTGCGCATAGTCGATCACCCTTTCCATCGGCGCAATGCGGCGCATGGTAGGGTCACCCATGCGTATGCACCAAAAACCCCGCAATGCAAGCTCCGAGGCCGCCGAAAGATAGTTCTCAACGCTTGCGTTCCTAAACGAGTGCAAGTGCTCGTCGGACGGCGAATAACCTCCTTCGCGGCAGTGAAAGCAGATGAACTCCGCGTCGGACGGTACGCCTAGCTCCGCGAGCCTCGCTCGGCCCTCGCGCCGATGCTTCTCTTCTAGGGTCAACAGAGCAGGGCGGTTTCCCCAAGCCCGCTGCACGGCTACGAAGGGCACCGTCTCGTTGATCGCCACAACGTAGCGATTCAGATCGTAGTGCAGATACGAAAACCTATAAAATCGGGCCAGAATTATGGCCCAAAAGGGGTGGCGCACGACCCAGATAAAGCGGCGCCAATACTCAAGCAAACATTCATTGGCGGCGGTGCCCGGCGGACTAACGATTACGCCATGGCAGCGCTTGCTCAATCCCAGGAGCTGCTCCTTTACAAAAATATCCGGCTCCAAGGCGAGATGTCCTATCCTTCCGAGTGCGACGCGAAGAAATCTGATGCGCGCCAGATAGAGTGGCACTGATAAGATTAACTCGACTGGAAACAAGACAACCGAGATCGCTTTGCGCGCCAGTCTACGCTTGCGGATGCGGTCAACTAAGGAAAAAAAAAGGGCGTGAGCTGATATCAAAGCCGGTATTATTCGTCTGAATGGCGAAATAAACTTTCGGTTATCCCCCATAGTTTTCCGGCGAAGAAAGCGCTCCAAAAACTACTTATTATTAATATACCGTGCGCACGCGTAATCGGCCAAGCCGATTCCGAGATGCGGCCCGTAATTACGCCCATGTGCTGCGTTATTGCTCTCGGCCGTGCCGGCAGCTTCAACCTAGCATCACGGCTGGAACCGCGACCTGCGCATATGCAACCAAATCGCATAGGCATCGTAGGGCGTGACGCGTGGCCCGCTGAGAATTTCCGCTCCTGAGAAAGCCTTGAGTTGCGCGCCTTCGTGCAGTTTAAAACGCGTGTACGATATCACTGGAACCAGAATTTCGTAATATATCCTGTAAACTTTTTTTTGCCCCAATTTCCTCAGGTCAAAATCGAAACGGATAAACTCGTTGGCATCCACAACCTCGAAATCGAGTTCTTCAATCAATTCCCTGCGCAGCGCCTGAACGGGATTTTCCCCTTCGTCAACCGCGCCCCCGAAACAGCCCCAGTGGTCGGGATAGAAAATTTCCGGGAGCGGGTCCCTGAGCTGCATAACGTAGCGCCCATCTTCAAGTACGATGAGCGCCGCTACTGCATCTGCGGCTTTAAGCTTGCTCTCGGCTGTTAGAAGCAAATTGTTATCCATTAGCATGTCGCGCACATGATGCAACTCACGCACATTAAATAAACGCGCAACAGAGTCGTTAATTTCTAATCCAGCGGTTGCTGAAACCGCTGTATGAAGCAGGAACGCTAATCGCGCATAGCGTCACGAGAGACCCAACTTAGCAGAGATGCTCTTGATATCGAGACCGTGAGCTGCCTGAAGCTCACCGTGGGAACCGTAATTGTGAATGAAGGCGTCTTGAAGAGCGAAGGTGTCTACCCGGCATTGGGCCCCTGTATCCAGTGCGATTTCCTTAACTCTCGGACCAAGGCCGCCAAACGGTGCCGTTTCTTCTATCACCACCACCTGCTTGTGGCGGCGCAATGCTTCTACAACTCCATCGACATCAAGCGGTTTTACGGTGTGCGTCGAAACTAGCGAGACGCTTTCGCCGCGCGCTTCGAACTTCTTGGCGAGCTCAAGGCCAAGCCTAAGGATTGGGCCGTAACCAAAAATGCAAACGTCGTTGCCGCGCTTGATATAGCGCAATTTGCCAAATTCGAACGAATCAATTGCATTTCCGGTCAGATCCGGCTCGCCGGCCTTGCCGAGCCGCAGGTAAACCGGGCCCCTTTCCTGTTGCGTGCACCATAGTGTAGCCAGACGCGTTTCCGCCGGGTCGCAGGGAGCAATCACCGCCATATTGGGAAGGGCAGAGGCAAGAGAAATGTCCTCTTGAGCATGATGCGTTCCGCCGAGTGTAGAGTACGTGATCCCACCGCCGATTCCGACCACTGTCACCGGTAGGTTTTGATAGCAAAGATCGTCGCGTACAAATTCATATGGTCTGAATAATGCAAATGTGGCGATGGTGTATGCAAATGGGCGCAGGCCTCTCAGCGCCATGCCCGCGCACATCCCGATCATGATTTGCTCGGCGACACCGGTGTTGATGAAGCGCTCGGGAAAAGTCTGCCGAAATTTATCCATCGCACCCGCTGGCGAAATGTCAGCCACCACGACGCATAAGCGCTTGTCCTGCTGACCCGCCTCAAAGAAGGTATTCGCAAAAGTGTTTCTCACATTGCCACCTCGGTGAGCTCGGCGAGCGCCCTCTGGTATTCTTCCTTGCTAGGCGAGCGGTAGTGCCAAATCGCGACGTGCTCCATATAGGACACGCCCTTGCCTTTGACGGTTTTGCCCACTACGAAGAAAGGCTGTTTGCCCTGGCGCGATTTCACTGCATCGTAAACCGCCGCGGCATCATGGCCGTTAACCTCAACCGCTTCCCAGCCGAAAGCGCGGACTTTATCGAGAACCGGATAGAAATGCGGGTGCGTTTCCGAAGTGCGTCCCAATCCCTGCAAGTCATTGAGATCCAGAAAGGCAACCAAGTTGCCAAGGTTTAAATTGGCCGCCATCATCATTGCCTCCCACGTTGAACCTTCCTGCATTTCTCCGTCTGAGAGAACCAAGTAAACGCGACAGTCTTTCTTTTGAATTTTGTCCGCGTAAGCCATCCCCGTAGCCATACCCATGCCGTGACCCAGCGAGCCGGT
>DATIXX010000012.1 GCA_035518095.1 Burkholderiales bacterium
TGCTTCCACCGCCTTTTACCATTCGTCACAAGAAGGCCCACGCTTTTTTTTCCGGCGAGCCAGGCGTAAAGCGTCGGCCGGTCGCCGGCAAGGCAGGAAACTGCGAGATCATAGCGGCGCAGCAAGCGCGTCATGAGCAGCAGGTGTGGCCAGAAGCCGGGACGCTTGGCAACCGTTATGATCGAGTTGATGTCCGGATTGGCGCGAAGGATATCCTCCGTGCCGGTGAAAACCAGCGCGTCGATCTGCCCCTGCGGCCAGGCGCGGCGTAGCGAGCGAATCAGCGGGGTCGCCAGCAGCACGTCACCGATGCGCAGGGTGGCGACCACAAGAATTTTTCCTGGAGATTTCACAGAGTTCAAGCGGTCAACACGTTTAACAGGTGAGCAGCACTGTGCTCCCGATGCAGTGCTTCACGCGCATTGAGTGCCCCGCGCTGATAGCGGTCGTAGTTATCTCTTACTGAATTTACCGCCGTGAAAAGCTCTTCAGCGCTTAGTTTGGTGAGCGTTATTCCGGCGTCAAATTTTTCCACTACACGGGCCATCCACGTTCCAGCTGTTGTTATTATGGGGCAGCCCGCGGACAAAGCGTCCAGAGTGACGCTACTTATACGGTCTGCGAAATCGTCGGGGCTATAGGGTTGCAGGCAGATCGCCCCGGGGAATTTCTCCCTGTATTCGGTGCTCGGCATCGTGTCCGGATAGGTACGTAATGAGGGATACCCTATTTTTCTGAGGCGGCCAATGTCCGCTCTTGTGGCCTCATCGTACTTGTTGTAGTGATCCGGGGACAATTGGACTGAAAAAGGCATTTGTATTCCGCGCGCCGCCAGATATTCGACCAAGTCGACTATTTTCGAGAACCCCTTGTCTTGTCTGGCCGCACCCGGATAGAAAATGTGTTTGAACGGCTGTTGTTGCGTCGGCCTCAAACCCACGTCGGGGTTAATCGGGACCGGAACCACTTGGGCATTTTCAAAACCGCACTCACGAAACACGCCGACTATCGAAGGCGTTGGTCCCAAAATAATTATGTTTGGCTGCGCCCGGGCAATTTTTCTGAAGATTGCAAGCTTGCTTGGCGTTGGCCTGACCCAATGAAAGTACAGATAGGCTTTTGAAGGGGGAATTTGTTGACTCGCCGCCCAATTCAGCAACATCAAATCGGCTCGTCCGGCAGTCGCCACAAATAGCCGGCCGGGAAGGCCAAGCAGTTTCTTATAAAGAAAATAGGCCTGAACGCGCCGCAGTCTGCGATAGAAAAATCGCCGGAACTCGACTCCGAGTTTTTTTAACAGCGACAAATCCGCGCGTTTGCTAACCCACAGGCAAATCCTTTTATCGCGATCGGCGTGGCACAAACTCGCTACAAATCCATAGTGGCCTGATTCGCGCTCGAGGGTGGGCTCAATGATATGAATCGTTTCCGTCACCATATATGTTTCTGGCGGAGATCCTGTTCGCAATATACCAAAAAAGTCTGACGCAGATGGTTTACTGTTATTGCCTGCACCAGCTCACTGACCTCTGTGGCGAGCGGCGGTCGGCCACAATAACTTTAGATTCTTGTCACTTTGGGTTGGATAACGTTCCGGTGCCGGCCAAAACGCCAGGCCGGATGGGTGATCACGGCAAAATGCACCGGTGGTTACTGGAGCGGTGGCTTCCTCTCGTTCCAGCGCTCTTTCATTTCGGTAAGCTTGGCGTAGCGATAAAACGTTCCCTCAAAGTTGCCTAGCGCGATAATAAAGCCGGCCCAACCATCGAGAAAGCCAAGCCGGAATACGTAAAGCCGGATGAAAACCCAGACACCGTGAAATAGTGCTTTCGTCATCGACCCCGGCGCGCCCTTGTCCAATAGCTTTTGCGCGCCGAGCGTCGAATAACGATCCATCTTGGCGATGATTTCAGACAGGTCGCGAAAAGGCATTTGCCACAGGGCGCCTTTTAAATGCGCGCAGCGTCCGTCAAGGATGTAGCCCTCATGAACCACGTCTTCCGTGTACCGCATCCTGCGCTTGCGGAATAGTTGCGGCTGCCGGTAATCCGGATACCAGCCCGAATGACGAATCCAGCGCCCCATAAAAAAATTGCGTCGCGGTATGAAATAGGCGTCAACAGCGTGCGGATCATTGATGATTTGGAGAATCTCCTGTTTCACCTGCGCGGTGCAGCGCTCATCGGTGTCCAGCGAGAATATCCATTCGTGGCTGCAGTGCCCGAGCGCCGCATTTCTGAGTTTGCCGAATCCTTGAAAGTCGATCTGCACGACTTTGTCGGTGTAGCGACGCGCGATTTCGGCAGTTCGATCGCTGCTGTGTGAATCAGCCACCACGATTTCGTCCGCCCAAGCGACGCTATTTAGCGCTTCGTCGATTCTATCTTCATTGTTGTAGGCGATTATATAAACGGAGAGCTTGTTCATGGACGGCTTCACGTGGAAATTCCGCCGATACGGGCGGAAGATCTTAAACCGGCATAAAGCAGTCCGGAGAGCCAGCCATAGAGCAAGCTTTCGGTGTGGTCGAGAAGCAGCGAGTTAAACAGGCAACCCGACATTATGGCGAGAAGCAATCCATGCGCAATGCTGCGCTCCAATGCAGAGGGCAGCATCCACGCAAGGCGCCACTGAACGTAGAACAAATAGAGCAAGACTCCCAAGCCGATCAGGCCAACGTCAATGGCGGTGAGCAAATATTGATTGTGAGGATTGGTCACCGGCTCCACGCTGGTGCCTTGGAATTTTTCGGCGTAGGCCGTGGCGAATCCACCGGTTCCAACACCGAAAACGGGGTGATCGCGGATTATCTTGAGGCTGTTTCTGTACCACTCCATGCGCAAACCGATCGAGTCAACAACCGACACCGACTGATTGGGGTGCCACTGGGAATATTCGGTTAGCGCCTGTGTGACCCGCGAGCGAAAAGTAGTAGAACCCCAATACGCCCCGGCAGTAAGCAGGATGCCAAGCAATGCGGCTAAAGCCAATCCTTTCCATTTCAACATATCGAAGAAGAAATACACGATCAGCAGCGCCAGAATCAGATAACCGGTACGGCCCTGGACCAAGAACAGCACGTTAAATAACGCGAGCACAGAAAGGGAACCCCAAAAAATCCGAATCCAGGTTACGGATGCATGGCGGGCCATCTGTGCGAAGAGAAATGCGGCAATTGCCATTAAGATATTATGCGTAATGGGAAGCTTGAAAGTGGAAGCATTGAAAATGCCGGGCAAACTGGGTTTTGCGGCCATGAAGAAATATTCTGGAAGCAATCGTAAAGCTATTGCGTACGAGCCGAGCAAAGTCAGGATCAGCGCCAGTGAAAATGCCAACAAGCCGTAGCGACGTGTTTTTTCGCCCCGAAAAAAGGGTATCAGCAGCGCAATGAGCAGCAGTTCTTTGTACTTGCCGAAATAACGCAGCGAATCCCAAAGGTTACTCTTGCTGTAAAGCAGACCTACCGCCAAAAGCGCGAACAGCGCAAACGAAATCAGCGCTACAGGATTGTGTGTAATCTGCTGCCATTTTTCGCGGTTGCCCGAGGCCAATACCCAAAGCACGACCAGCGCGCCCAGCAGGATATTGTCGAGCGCGGTGGATATGGGGATGGTGAAACCAAGCGCAATAGCAATCCATTTGATCAGCCTGTCGGCGTTGCCGCTGATAATCCGGTATTCCATTGCCTTTATTTTTCAGCGCAAGTTAGGTGCCGAGCTATAGAGGGAAACATGTCTATATCGATAAACTCCGCTGGCGCGCGGGACGATTCTGTCCCAAGGAGTATTCCGGGACCCAATGCGACAACTCCTGTTTTACCTGATCGCCGTGTAGTGCTTGCGGCTGAGTCAGCCACTTCAAAACAGAATTAAGCCACTGCATTTCTACCGGTCTTGCGCTGGCGATGCGCAGCTTGGCATGGGGCGTAGGCAAAGTGCTTTCCTCGTCGGCCAGCAGTTCTTCGTAGAGTTTTTCGCCGGGTCTCAATCCTGTGTAGACTATTTTTATCTCTTCTTCACCGAAACCTGAAAGCTGAATCAAATCTCTGGCCAGGTCGTAAATTTTCACGGGGTCACCCATGTCCATGACAAAAATTTCCCCGCCCTTGCCCATGACCGCAGACTGCAACACAAGTTGCGCAGCTTCGGGGATGGACATGAAGTAGCGCATGATATCAGGATGAGTTACCGTGACCGGGCCTCCTTTTTCGATCTGCTCGCGGAATTTTGGTATTACGCTGCCGGTGCTGCCCAGCACGTTACCGAACCGCACCATCACAAAACGCGTGTCCGATGATTGCTGCAGAGCCTGGCACAGCATTTCCGCAAGCCGCTTGCTTGCGCCCATAACGTTGGTAGGATTAACCGCTTTATCCGTGGACACCAGAACGAATTTTTCCACCCGATGCGCGACCGCGGCCTGTGCCGTGACGTAAGTTCCGAGCGCGTTGTTAAGCAGTGCTTCCCAGGCGTTTTGCTCCTCCATCAGCGGCACGTGCTTATACGCCGCGGCGTGGAACACGACCGATGGACGGTATTGCTCCAGCACCTGGTCGATGCGCGCGCGGTTCTTGATGTCCCCAATGGCGCAGGCGATCGCAGTATCCGAAAAGTCGCTATGAAATTCTTGTTCGATTCGGTAAAGCGCGTATTCGCTGACATCGAAAAGAATTATCCGCTGCGGCCTAAAGCGCGAAATCTGCCGGCACAATTCCGACCCAATGGAACCGCCGGCGCCCGTAACCAGAATGGTTTTCCCGGCAAGCAACTCCTGTAACCCGGTGCTATCCAGAACCACGGGGTCTCGCCCGAGCAAGTCGTCAAGCTCGACGTGGCGGATTTGCGATACGGTGACCTTGCCGCTCAGCAAATCATCAAATGACGGCACGGTCAGCGCCTTCACTCCCGCGCTGATACACACATTCATTGCGCGGCGGCGCGCGGCATGAGTGGCCTTCGGCATAGCGATAATGGCGTGCTGAATCTGCATTTTTTCGGCGATGGCCGGCAGCTCGTCAACCCGCCCTAAAACCTTCACCCCGTGCAACAGCGTTCCGTGATTTTTCGGATTGTCATCAAGAAAGCCGGCAATGCGCCATTCATGGCTGCGGGCGAGATCCTTTACCAGTCCTACGGCCGCATCACCCGCGCCAAGCACGATTACCGGTTTTGCCTGCAGGTTCGCCAGGTTGTACATGCGGTGCTCCTTCCATAACCGGTACGCAATGCGGCTTCCGCACATGATAAGAAACAGCAGGATTGGGTCGATCACCAGCACCGAGCGCGGCACAACAGCATTGATGCGCAGCATGAACACTGCCAGGGGTACGGCCGTGGCTGCGAGCAGGACCGCGAGCAGTATGCGTTTCAGATCGGGCAGGCTGGCGTAACGCCATATTCCGCGGTAAAGGCCGAACCAAAGAAATATTATGGCCTGGGAAATGACCACCCACGGCAAAGTGCGCAGCATGCTTATCAGGTAGATTTCCTCAATGTCCATATTAAAACGCAGCCAATAGGCAATACACCACGCGGCTGCAGCGGCGAAGACGTCGTGCGCAAATGCAAGCAGGCTGCGGATATTAAATCTAGGCAGAAGCATTGCGTTGGCGGCGCGCCCAGTAGCGGTCGAAAATAATCATGGCCAGCAGATAATAAACGCCCCAGCATACCAGCAATGCAATTTGCAGCGCAGTTTCCTGGCGGATTGCCCAAAGTGCGCTTGCTCCGACTGCCAGCATCAAGGCATATTCAAAGCATGCGGTCCCGCGATGTCCCCAGCCGGCCTGCACCAGCCGTTGGTAATAATGCTCGCGGTGCGCCTCCCAGACTTTTTTGCGCGATAGCAGACGTTTTATCAAGGTTACGCTGGCATCCAGGATGAAAGGCGAAAAAACCAGCACTGGAAACCATATGGGCCAGCTGTTTTGCCTCCAACCCAATCCGCCCAGCGCAGCGGCAAGAAAGCCGAGCGGAATGGAGCCGACATCGCCGAGAAAAATCTTTGCGGGATGGAAATTGAATAGCAAGAATGCCATGGCAGAGGCCACAATGGAAAAATTAAGCAGGGCGAATGTCTCGTTGCCGGAAAGCCAGGCGGCGACGCCATAAAATCCGAAGCCGAACACGGCCATTCCTCCTGCGAGCCCGTCCGAGCCGTCCATGAAATTATACAGGTTAGTCATCCAGGCTGTGATAACGATGGCCAACAGCACGAAATGCGGTCCCAAGCCGGTTAAAATCAGGAACGCCATCGCCAACGCCGCAGCGGCAAAATGCGCGAGCAAACGCCAAACAACCGACAGGCCGTAAATATCGTCGGCCACTGACACGGCGACCAAAATGCCAAGAGCCGTCCATAGCTGCCAGGGCAGACCGATAAAAATGCCGGCGGAAAAAATGCCAGCCATCAATCCAAGTCCGCC
>DATIXX010000013.1 GCA_035518095.1 Burkholderiales bacterium
GCCTCACACTCGACCGGTTCGATATATTGATCAAGGACCGCGGCACTCATGCAACACCACATCGTGTTTCTAGACCGTTCCACGCTGAGAGCGAATGTGCGCCGCCCGGCGTCTGAGCATACCTGGAACGAATACTCAACCACCGCGGCGGCTGAAATGCTCAATCGTTTAGGTGATGCCACAATCGCCATCAGCAACAAAGTGCCGTTGCGCAAGGAAACACTCTCTAAGCTGCCCAAGCTCAAGATGATTGCGGTCGCCGCCACAGGCTACGACGTTATCGACACCGATTACTGCAAGGCGCGCGGGATTGCGGTCGCGAATATCCGCAACTACGCCATTCACACTGTTCCCGAGCACGCCTTCGCGTTGATTCTGGCGCTGCGTCGAAATTTGCTCGCATATCGCCAGGACGTGGAGAACGGCGTTTGGCAGCAAGTCGATCAATTCTGTTTTTTCAACCATCCAATCGGTGACCTGTTCGGAGCTACTCTCGGCATTTTTGGCGAGGGCGCAATTGGTCAGGGCACGGCTAAAATCGCGCGCGGCTTCGGAATGCGTGTGTTATTCGCGGACCACGCTCCGCCCAAGGCTCCTGGTGTCGAATTCACGCCTCAGGACACCGTGCTGGCCGAATCTGACGTGATTTCTCTACATTGCCCGCTGACGCCTGAGTCCAGAAACATGATTGGGCTCGAGCAATTTCGCAAAATGAAAAGGACTGCGTTGCTCATCAACACCGCCCGCGGCGGCTTAGTAGACGAAGCCGCGCTGGTTCGCGCGCTCGACGAGAAATTAATTGCCGGGGCGGGATTCGATGTTCTTACCAAAGAACCGCCAAAGGAAGGCAACCCGCTGCTAAATGTGAGACGGCCCAATTTTATATTGACGCCCCACGTAGCCTGGGCTTCAGACAATGCCATGCAGTTTCTGGCCGACCAATTGATCGACAACATCGACGCCTTTGTAAGCGGCAAACCTCAAAACCTGGTGGTTTAAGGTGCCAAGTCGCAACCTCGAAAAAGTTTTGAAACCGAAAAATCTCAGCGCAGAGGAGTATTAAGTGAACATTCACGAGTATCAGGCCAAAGAACTGTTATCCAGCCTTGGCGTCGCGGTACCGCGCGGCGCGGTTGCATACAGCCCCGACCAGGCGGTATATAGCGCCACAGAACTGGGCGGCTGGCATTGGGCGGTGAAAGCGCAGATTCATTCCGGTGCCCGCGGCAAGGCGGGAGGCATCAAACTATGCAAGACCTATCACGAGGTCCACGAGGCGGCAAAGGCCATGCTAGGAAAAAAGCTGGTGACCGGCCAGACCGGACCAGAAGGAAAAATTGTCCAGAAACTTTATATCGAAGTGGCGGAGCCTTTTGAGCGCGAGCTTTATCTGGGTTACGTTCTGGATCGCAAGATCGAGCGCATTCGGGTCATCGCTTCGGCTCAAGGCGGCATGGAGATCGAGGAAATCGCCAAGAATTCTCCCAACGCAATTTTGCAGGAAATCGTGGAGCCGGCAGTAGGTTTGCAGGGCTTCCAGGCTCGCGAACTGGCGTTCGGTCTCGGGCTCAACATCAAACAGGTGGCGCGAGCGGTGAAAACCATGATGGGAGCTTACCGCGCGTTCCGGGATCTCGACGCAACCATGTTGGAAATCAACCCGCTGGTAGTGACTAAGGACGACAGGGTGCTGGCGCTCGACGCCAAGATGTCGTTCGATGAAAACGCGCTTTTCCGCCACCCCGATGTCGCGGAAATGCGCGACCCCGCGCAGGAGGACCCGCGCGAAGTACAGGCAGCCGAGCATAATCTGAATTATATCGGTCTGGACGGAGCAATCGGCTGTGTCATAAACGGCGCTGGACTGGCTATGGCGACCATGGATACCATCAAGTACGCGGGCGGCACGCCGGCGAATTTTCTGGATGTAGGCGGAGGCGCCTCGCCGGATCGAATTGCCGCCGCGTTGCGACTGGTGCTCACCGACAAGAATGTGCGCGCTATTCTGGTGAATATTTTTGCCGGAATCAACCGCTGTGATTGGGTTGCCGAAGGCATCGTGCAAGCCTACCGTGACGTGGATATCAAGGTGCCGTTCGTGGTGCGGCTGGCTGGAACCAATGTTAATGAAGGCCGCGAAATCCTGCGCGAGAGCAAACTCCCTCTTATCGTGGCGGAGACATTGCTCGAAGCGGCGCAGAAAGTTGTGGCCGCCGCTAAGTCGTCCGATAAACGCGGCGCCACGACTGCTTCATAGGAAGGACTACGATGAGCATATTGATTGACGAAAAAACCCCGGTCCTGATTCAGGGTTTTACCGGCGACAAGGGCACGTTTCACGCCAAGGAAATGATCGAGTATGGCACCAAGGTCGTGGGCGGGGTCACACCCGGCAAGGGCGGCATGAAGCACCTGGGACTGCCGGTGTTCAATACCATCAAGGAAGCCGTCGCCAAGACTGGCGCGAACGCCAGCATCACGTTCGTTCCACCTGCGTTTTGCATGGATTCAATCCTGGAGGCGGCGGATGCAGGAATCCGGCTGGTGTGTTCGATCACCGACGGCATTCCAGCGCAGGACATGATGCGGGTCAAGCGCTATCTCATGCGCTACCCGAAAGAGCGCCGCACGCTGATGGTGGGCCCTAATTGCGCAGGGATAATTAGTGCAGGAAAGGCCATGTTGGGAATTATGCCCGGGCACATTTACCAGCGTGGGACCGTGGGCATTGTATCGCGCTCCGGAACGCTCGGATATGAAGCGGCTGCCCAGCTCAAAGCGTTGGGGCTCGGTGTTACCACCAGCGTAGGTATCGGCGGAGACCCCATTAACGGCAGCTCCTTTCTCGACCATCTCGTGCTGTTCGAGCAGGATAACGAAACCGAAGCTGTGCTGATGATAGGCGAAATCGGCGGCCCGCAGGAGGCGGAAGCGGCAAAGTGGGTAAAAGAGAACATGAGCAAACCTGTTGTCGGATACGTGGCGGGGCTTACCGCACCCAAGGGCCGGCGCATGGGGCATGCAGGAGCCATCATTTCCGCAACCGGAGACAGCGCCGCGGAGAAAAGTGAAATCATGAAAAATTATGGCCTAGTGGTCGCACCTAGCGCTTCCGAGCTAGGTTCTTGTGTTGCAGACGTGCTGAAAAAGAAAAAGTCGCGAAAGGTTATTTCCTAAGCAATACCGTAGCCTTAATCTGCTGACATTGTTTCACGGCTGGCCTTGAACACCTGGATTTTCCTCTGGGCACACAAAATATGAAGCCCGACAACTTTTTTTCTCTCCCGACTCAGGCGGAGGCCATGGAGTACATGGCCTACGAGCAGCAACTGGTGAGTTTTTTGTTTGAGCTTTTGGCAGATGTCGTTGAGCGTCACGAGCCTCGGATCATCCCGATGCTGCGCGGCGAGTCGCGCCATTTTGATTTACCTGCCTCGGTGCTCGGAAGAGCGCTGCAGGCGCAAGGAATCTGGTTCCAGCTGCTCAGCATTGCCGAGGAAAATGCCGCAATGCGCCACCGTCGTCAGCTTGAGAATGAACGCGGTTATCAAAATGTGCGGGGAACTCTGGGCCAGGTTATCGCGGAAGCTGCGGGCAGCGGAACCGCGGCTGATGAAATATGCGCGCTATTAGACACTTTAAAAATCCGTCCCGTCATCACGGCGCATCCGACCGAAGCGAAACGCGTGACGGTGCTGGAAAGACACCGCAAAATATATCGTCGGCTAATGGACCTGGAATCGCCGCGCTGGACGGGCCGCGAACGTGAAAACTTGGTGGCAATGCTGAGAAACGACATCGAACTGTTGTGGTTTACGGGCGAACTTCGTTTGGAGAAACCGACTGTTTCCCAGGAAGTAGCGTGGGGTCTGCATTTTTTCAACGAGACTTTGTTTGATGCGGTGCCGGCACTGCTCGACAAGCTGGATTACGCATTGCGCCGCGCCTACCCCGGCGGGCACTTTCAGATTCCGCCCTTTTTCCAATTTGGTGCGTGGATTGGCGGCGACCGCGACGGCAACCCGCATGTTACAAACCGTGTGACCCGCGATGCGCTGTACCAAAACTGCCTGGCCAGCCTGCGCCATTATAAGTCTCGCCTTGTTGAGTTGCTGCAGACATTGAGCATAACTGAACGCGCCGCGCCCGTTACCGACAATTTCCGGGCCGCGCTGGCGCACGCGCTGGAACGCTCGGACAAAGGAGTTGCGATCTCCGCGCGCAATCCAGGAGAGCTGTTCCGTCAGTATCTAGCGTGCATGTTGCGACGGTTCGATTTTACGCTTGCTGAAGTTGAAAAAGGCCGTCCCATATCCGGCAACAAGGGCTATGCCAGCGCGGACGAATTAGTTGCGGACTTGAAGACGCTGGAGCAGGGATTGACGGAGAGCCAGGGTGAAACGCTGGCATGGTCTCTGGTCACTCCCATCCGGCGCGCAGTAGAAGCGTTCCGCTTCAGTACGGTTCGGCTGGACATTCGGGAAAACACAACGCGCATTACGCAAGCGTTGAACGAGTTGTGGCTCGCAACTCATTTTAATGACGGTGAACCACCCCGGTTTGATTCGGACGAATGGAAATCATGGCTTCTACAGCAGCTGGCAACGCCGTTGAGTCCCGGCCGCCCGGCGCCTCGCCTTTCCGCAAAAGCCAAGGAAACCTTGGGTATGTTTGGCCTCATCGCTGAGATGTGGAATGTTCTGGACAGGCAGGCATTCGGCACCTTCGTTCTCAGCATGACCCGTACCGTGAGCGATGTGCTGGGCGTGTACTTGTTGGCCAAAGAAAGCGGGCTCTTCTACGATCCTGCCGGAGTGGAATATTGCAGGCTGCCGATCACGCCGCTGTTCGAAACCATTGAAGATCTGCGGCGCGCGCCGGCAATCATGCGTGAGCTGCTCAACGTGCCGGTTATGAAGCGCAGCATCCACGCGCAGGGTGGGTACCAGGAAGTCATGATCGGTTATTCCGATTCCAACAAGGACGGCGGATTTTTTTCCAGTAATTGGGAGTTGGCAAAGGCGCAGGTCAAGCTCACGCAGCTTGGAAGGGAAACCGGTATACCGATTACTTTCTTCCACGGTCGCGGCGGTTCGGTAAGCCGCGGCGGCATTGCCACAGGACGCGCCATTGCGGCGCAGCCCGCGGGTTCCATTTGCGGACGTTTCCGTGTCACCGAACAGGGCGAAGTGGTGTCGTTCAAATACGCCAACAAGGGTACCACCGCGTACCACGTTGAAGTCTTGGCGGCGAGCGTGCTGGAACATTCGCTGAAATCAGACCGCGAGCAGGCATTACGCGCCAATCCCGAATTCGACGAAGCCATGGAAGCACTTTCGGCAACTGCGCAGGTTGCATACGGTCAACTTGCGCGCCATCCGGATTTGCCAGCCTATTTTCAGTCCGCAAGCCCGCTTGAAGAAATTTCATTGCTCAATATCGGCTCGCGCCCGACGCGCCGTTTTGGCGCGAAGAGTTTAGCCGATTTGCGTGCCATACCTTGGGTGTTCGCCTGGTCACAGAACAGGCATATCGTACCGGGTTGGTATGGCATGGGTGGCGGTCTCTCCGCTTTTCTGCAGGTTCGAGGCGCAGCAGGGCTTGGTCTGCTGCGGCGCATGTTCAATGAATCGCGGCTATTCCGCCTTATCATTGACGAGGTGGAAAAGACGTTGCTTCAAGTCGATCTGGACATCGCGCGTCAGTATGCGGGGCTGGTCGAAAATGAGCAGATTCGGGCGGAAATCTTTCACAGGATTGAGGCCGAATACCAGCTTACCCGCGAGATGGTGCTGAAGGTCAGCGAAGGCAAGGATATCGCCGAGCGCTTTCCAGAATATCGCCGGCGCTTTGGAATACGATTACCCATGCTTAATCAGATAAACCGGGAGCAGGTCGACTTACTGCGTCGCTACCGTCTGGAACCGGAGGGGGAAGCGAAAAACCTTTACCGTGATGCGCTGCTGCAATCGATCAACTGCATCGCCGCGGGTTTTGGCGCAACCGGTTAGCAAAATTTAATTTCAGTTTAGGAAAGGAACCTCATGAGCTTCACCGGCATTGAACCCGCAACCGCGCGCCTGCACCGCTCCGAGCTCGCCGTTCCTGGCACCAACACTGCTCTGTTCGAAAAGGCTGCGAAATCCGCCGCCGATATTATTTTTCTCGATTGCGAAGATGCCGTTGCTCCAGACGACAAGGAAAAGGCGCGCAAGAATATCATTCAGGCGCTGAATGAAATCAGTTGGGGAAGCAAAACCTTGATGGTGCGCATCAACGGCCTCGATACCCATTACATGTACCGTGACGTAGTGGATATCGTGGAAGCCTGCGCGCGTCTTGACATGATACTGATTCCCAAGGTCGGTGTACCGGCCGATGTTTATGCCGTGGATATGATGGTGACACAGATTGAGACGGCAAAAAAACGCTCGAAACGCATCGGGTTCGAAGTACTGATTGAAACTGCGCTAGGCATGGCCAACGTTGAAGCGATTGCACAGTCGAGCAAAAGGCTGGAAGCGATGTCGTTCGGGGTGGCCGATTACGCGGCGTCCACCCGCGCCCGCACCACGGTCATTGGCGGAGTGAACAAAGACTCGGGTGTGCTAACCGATAAGGATGCGAACGGCAACCGGCAATATTTCTGGACCGATCCCTGGCACGCAGCGCAAACGCGAATGATGGTGGCTTGCCGCGCGTATGGCCTGCGTCCGATTGACGGGCCGTTTGGCGATTTCAACGACCCGGACGGGTTTATCGCTGCAGCCAATCGCGCCGCAGTTCTCGGCTATGAAGGCAAATGGGCGATTCACCCATCGCAAATTGAATTGGCGAACAGAGTTTTCACGCCTTCTGAAGCAGAGGTAAGTAGAGCCAAACGAATCATGGAAGCCATGGCACAGGCTGCAAAAGAAGGAAAGGGTGCAGTATCGCTCGATGGGCGATTGATCGACATAGCAAGCATCCGCATGGCGGAAGCGCTGCTCAAGAAGGCTGAAGCTATCCGAGCCGGCGCGTAAAGCCCGTCGCGTCTCATTATGGGAGCGGGCGGGGTGAAGGTGAAGTCATCGTCGCTACCGCTAGTGAGGGCCGATTCTGAGAGTGGCGGTTGCGATATAGACCTCATACAAAAAACAAATCAGTGCAAAAATAAAAGCCATCATGGCGAAGATAAACAACACGCCGATCAGGCTGGGCAATTCCACGGAGAGAAACACTTCCAGAAAAAGAACCTGTACAAGCACGCAGATTAGCAGAGCACACACTGCGCTCAGGCTGATTGCCGCATATGATAGCCGGGCGCGCTTGGAAAGCACGGCAAGCCGTCTATGGAGATCTCTGCGCTCTTTCTCATCACTCGTAGACAGGCGGCCTTCAAGAACACGGGCAGAATCGACGATTCGGGCCAACCTGTTGGCGAGCACGGACAACGTCGCGCCTACGCCGGTAATGAGAAAGACCGGTCCAACTGCAAGTTGTATAGCGTGGCCAACCGCGGTGGGAGTCAAACCGTGACCGATCATAGTATCTGCTGAATCGTAGAGGAAGCCGTAGCAATTAGGGTCACAAAAGTCCAGATATCATGACGCAAGTAGTGAAAGAAAGGAAGGGTAATGCGTGGCGGGGCGGTCTGCTGCCGCGCTCTTTGACGTCGTCGGGCTTTCTATAAATTTGTTTCTAAATCAATCAGCCTATAGGGATCGGGCTGGTGAGCCAGGCGCCCAGCATTTCGCGCATGCGTGCCCAATGCGAACCTCGCCAATAAATGCGTCCGCAACCCGGGCAACGCGTAAACTCGGCGTAATGCTCGTAGATGCGATCGGGAACATGTCCAGTCACCTTGCTTTTTTCGAGGGCTTCGAGCTGAAGATTGCAATGCAGGCACAGCGTGAATGGCCGCATATGGCGCTCGAGGCCGAAGCGCACAGCAACTTCGCGCAGCTGCAATTCGGGTTTACGCGCGTGGACGAAGCAGCCGCGCGCCACGTCCCGAATTTTCAGCAGCTCGCGGTCGCGCGTGAGCACGATGCGCCGCTGGCGCGCCGCGATATCAATGATCTCATGGTCAGACATCGAGTTTTCGTACAGCGTATCAAAGCCGAGCATGCGCAGCATTCGCGCAAGGCCGCCGAGATGAGCATCCGCCACGAATTCTGGCGCCTTATCCGAGACTACTTCGACAAATCTGTGGGGGAAAACCTCGATCGCATCGCCTTCGCGCACAATGCGCGGGAGAGTCGCCGGATGATTGTTTACCAGCAATTGTCCAGCTTCAGTGTGTGGCACGCCGAGGGATTCAATCGCATGCTTGATGGTTGCGGCTCGCGCGCATACGTAATCGAACGCAACGTCTCTGCGGTCGCGGGCTATGAAGTCGGCAAGTTCCCCGTGGAACCTGAAAGTGGCGGTCGCCATGAGACCCGGTCTGATGACTCTTAATTTATTTTGACGTGGTCTTCACTTGAATGGCAGCAAAATGCCAACATAGTGAATTAGGTCGAATTTTGTTTTCTTAACGCGCTGAATATTACGAACCCAGCTTTTGCAGCAAACTCACCAAATCCTCAGCGTGCTCTTCTTCCATAGCCAGGATGCCTTCCATCATACGGCGGGTAGTGGGATCGTCGTTGCCGAGATAGACGATCATTTCCCTGTAACTGTCGATCGCGATCCGCTCGGCGACTAAGTCTTCCTTGATCATGCTAATCAGCGTGTCACCCTCGACATATTCGGCGTGGCTGCGGGTGAGCAATCCTTCCGGTGAAAAATTCGGCTCGCCTCCAAGCTGCACGATGCGCTGCGCAATTTGGTCGGCATGCATCTGTTCTTCGTTGGCATGCTCTAGGAATTCCTGCGCCACACTTGTGGCATTGATTCCAGCAGCCATGAAATGATGGCGCCTGTAGCGCAGCACACAGACTATTTCAGTGGCAAGCGCTTCGTTCAGTAATTTAATTACGGTTTCCCGGTTTCCTTTATAGCCAGGTGTAACCGCACCTTGTTCGATGTGCTGCCGCGCGCGTTTGCGCAGCGTCTTGATGTCGGTAAGAAATGGTTTGTTTGCCATGATTTTTCCCGGGGACTAGAAGGTTCGACTTTGGAGCGTAACATATTTAATTAGCGATTAGAGTAGAGATTTTCTTTATTTTGTTCATGTTCCGACCTACAGCATTCACGGTTTTATTGGTGGTTGCCGCCCTGAAACTGCCGTTGTTTGAAGGTATATACCACCCGCCCGGCTTGGTCAAAAATCACGGAGAAAATAGCGGAATAACCCCACAAGTCGGTGTAGTGATAATCCCATGACACCTGATCCAAATTAGGGAATGTTATAGTTTGAAAAGGGGGCCCAATCTTGTGCAGCACCTGTTCGTGAGTCATTCCCGCCGCGATTTGGGCGAAATGGTCTTCATCCAGCACCGGTTCGATCGCTTTGAGCGTCCCGCTTTTATCAAAGTAGACCAGGAAAGTTTGCGCACCCAAGGGTCCACGTGGATAGGCCCAAACGTCCCCGGCGGGTGTCATCCATGTGACTGTTGGTTTGCCCATGGCTTCTCGGATATCGGATTCTTTGGCAACGCCCGGCTTAAGCCCGTAGCCACTGTAGTAGGCGCAGCTTCCAAGCACCACCAAAAATACCCCAGAGAACCCTATGCGCTTGAGCAAATGGGCCGTGGCTGCCACGTGAAGTCGATAATGAAGATAATTCATTGTTTCGCGGACTGCCGGGTCCACGAATCGCGCAGCGTGGCGGCGCGGTTGAATACGGGCATGCCGGGCTTGGAGTCCTTTAAATCCGCGACAAAATAACCGTGCCGTTCGAACTGAAAACGGTCTTCGGCGTTGGCTGATGCCAGACCGGGCTCGAGATAGGCGCTGATTACTTCCTTGGAATGCGGATTCAAGAACTCCTTGTAGTCTTTGCCGCCGGCGTCCGGATGCGGATGAACAAACAGCCGGTCGTAGAGCCGCACTTCAGCCCGATGCGCATGCGCAGCAGAAAGCCAGTGAATATTGCCTTTTACTTTGCGTGCGTCTGCGCCGGCGCTGCCGCTCTTGCTTTGCGGATCATAAGTGCAGTGCACGATTTCAACTTCTCCCAGCGCGTTTTTTTCCACGCTCACGCACTTGACGATGTAAGCATAGCGCAGGCGGACTTCAGTGTTGGGCGACAGACGGAAGTAGCCTTTGGGCGGGTTTTCCATGAAATCCTCGCGCTCGATGAAAAGTGTTTTGGAAAACGGTAATTTGCGTTTGCCCATTTCCGGCTTTTGGGGATGATTGGGTGCCTCGCATTCCTCGATTTTGCCGTCCGTGTAATTGTCGATGATGAGTTTCAGCGGCCGCAGCACGGCAATGCGTCGTTCAGCGCGCTCATTCAAATCGTCGCGCAGCGCTTCTTCCAACAAGCCGACGTCAATCCACGAATCCGCTTTGGAGACTCCGATGCGGTCGCAAAAGAGGCGTATGGATTCTGGTGTATAGCCGCGGCGGCGCACGCCGACCAGGGTATTCATGCGTGGGTCGTCCCAGCCGTCCACATACTTGCCGTCGACAAGTTCAATGAGTTTCCTTTTGCTCATCACGGTATACGTGAGGTTCAATCGCGCGAATTCTATTTGTTGCGGCAACGGGCGCTTAAGCAGCTTATGCGTGGCCAGTTGTTCTAATACCCAGTCATAAAGTGGATGGTGATCTTCGAATTCCAAGGTGCAGATTGAGTGAGTAATGTTTTCCAGCGCATCGGAAATGCAGTGTGTGTAGTCGTATAACGGGTAAATGCACCATTTGCCGCCGGTGCGGTGGTGATCCGCGTGTCTGATGCGGTAAATTGCAGGATCCCGCATGTTGATGTTGGGCGATGCCATGTCGATCTTGAGCCTCAGCACGTGGGTGCCGTCTGGAAACTCTCCTGCTTTCATGCGCCGGAACAAGTCGAGATTTTCCTTGATTGAGCGGTTGCGATAGGGACTTTCTTTGCCGGCTTCAGTCAAGGTCCCGCGATACTCGCGAATCTGGTCGGCGCTGAGGCTGTCTACGTAAGCTTTGCCGGTTTTAATGAAATGCTCGGCAAACTCATAGAGTTTGTCGAAATAGTCGGATGCATAATAAAGGTGTTTGCCCCAGTCGAAACCCAGCCAGTGCACCGAATCGAGGATTGAATCCACATATTCCTGTTCCTCCTTGGTCGGGTTGGTATCGTCAAAGCGCATGTGGCATTCACCGCCATAATCCCGCGCCAGGCCGAAGTTGAGGCAAATCGATTTGGCATGGCCGATGTGCAGATAGCCATTGGGCTCCGGTGGAAAGCGCGTTTCCACCCGCCCACCCCATTTACCCGTGGCGTTGTCCTGGTCAATGAGGTTGCGGATAAAGTTGGGCGCGGCAGGCGATTCAGGAGACGTTTTTCCCATATTCGGAAGCTCTTTTAACATAAACCGGCATGAAAGTTAAAGAAAAAATTCCGACTTTTGTACCAAATGCTGAGGCAAATTCCACGCGAGAAGTCCTTGCAATAACGGTAAATGCTCGCGCCAGACCCGAGCCCGGTCATTTTATCCTATTTGATTCGCTTAAATATTTTGCTAGAATGGCGGAGTAAGAAATGGAGATGGGCTTTCAGCCCATTTTTTGTTTGTGATATTGATTATGGCGGATCTTCGGGCAAAAGTGGAAGCGGCCGTGAACGGCTTTGGGTTTGAACTCGTAGACATGGAAATGTCGGCGGGGGGGAAGCTGCTGAGAGTGTTTATCGACAAGTCGGGTGGAGTTAACGTAGACGATTGCGCCCGCGTCAGCAACCATCTTAGCCGCGTGTTTGCAGTGGAAAACCTCGATTACGAGAGGCTGGAGATTTCGTCCCCGGGATTGGACCGGGTACTAAAAAAAAGCGCGGATTTCGAGCGTTTTTCTGGAGAGAGAGCGCAAATCAAGGTGCGGGCGCCTGTATGCGGCCAGCGAAATTTTGTGGGCGTGCTTCGCGGGATCAATGGCGGGTTTTTGCAGCTTGAAGTGGACGGCAGGATGCTGGCGTTGGACATGGCCAATCTGGAAAAAGCCCGCCTGATCCCCAATCTATAGCTGGAGGTCGTTGGTTATGAGTCGTGAAATTTTATTGCTCGTGGATGCCCTGGCGCGCGAAAAAAGCGTTGACCGGGACATCGTTTTTGCAGCTTTGGAATTGGCGCTTGCGTCCGCCACCAAGAAGCGTTTTCACGATGATGTCGAAGTGCGGGTATCGGTGGACCGCAGCAGCGGAGAATACGCGACGTTCCGACGCTGGCAGGTGGTGCCCGACGAGGAACTGGAAGCGCCGACGCGCCAAATGACCTTGCAGCAGGCACAAAATCGCGGTCCGGAAATTCAGCTCGGCGAATATATTGAAGAGCCGCTCGAAGCCGTGGAGTTCGGGCGCATCGGTGCGCAAACCGCGAAGCAGGTCATATTGCAGAAAATACGCGACGCCGAGCGCGAGCAAATCCTGAACGATTTCCTGCAACGCAAGGAGCAGCTGGTAACCGGCGTGATCAAGCGCATGGAGCGCGGCAATGCGATGATCGAATCGGGCCGAATTGAAGCGTTGTTGCCGCGTGATCAGATGATTCCTAAGGAGAACTTGAGAGTCGGTGACCGGGTGCGCGCATATCTGATGCGCGTCGACCGCAACAGCCGCGGGCCGCAGTTGATTTTGTCGCGCATTGTTCCCGAATTTCTGATGAAGCTGTTTGAACTTGAAGTTCCGGAAATCGAAGAGGGTTTGCTGGAAATAAAATCTGCTGCAAGGGATCCGGGTTCACGCGCCAAAATTGCGGTGAAAGCGAACGACCAGCGCATAGATCCAATCGGAACCTGCGTTGGAATGCGCGGATCACGGGTACAGGCGGTGACCGGGGAGCTGGCTGGAGAGCGCGTAGATATTATACTGTGGTCGCCCGACGCCGCACAGTTCGTGATCAACGCCCTGGCGCCTGCAGAGGTGAGCAGCATCATGGTGGATGAAGAAAAGCACAGCATGGATATTGTGGTGGAGGAGGAAAACCTGGCTCAGGCGATCGGCCGCAACGGGCAAAATGTGAGATTGGCGTCAGAACTCACCGGCTGGGCGCTCAATATCATGACGGTTGCGGAGTCTCAGAAAAAAAGCACCGAGGAATCGGCGAATGTCAAGAAGCTCTTCATGGAGCGGCTGGACGTGGACGAGGAGGTCGCGGATATTCTGGTGCAGGAGGGTTTCAACACGCTCGAGGAAGTGGCTTACGTGCCGCTCAATGAAATGCTCGAAATCGAGGCCCTGGACGAAGAGACGGTCAATGAGCTGAGGAGCCGTGCTCGAAACGCGCTGCTTAACGAAGCGATTGCCAGCGAAGAGCGGGTGGAACATGATGCCGAGGATTTATTGACCCTGGAAGGAATGGACAGTCAAACGGCACGGATGTTGGCTGCCAAAGGTGTAACGACCAAGGAAGGGCTGGCTGATTTGGCAGTGGATGACTTGCTGGAAATCACCGGCATGGATGCCGACCGCGCCAAGAAGCTCATCATGACGGCGCGCGCGCCTTGGTTCGCTTGATGAGGCTAAGGGCACGGTTTAGGAAATAAGAGCCATGGCACAGATGAATGTTGAGCAATTTGCCCGCGAGCTGATGCTGGATCCGTTGCGCCTGATCGAACAATTGCAGGCGGCCGGGGTCAACAAGAGGCTCGCCGAAGATTTACTTACCGAGCAGGACAAGACTCAGTTGCTGGAGTACCTGCACCGGGTTCACGGGGCCAAAGACCAGAAAAAGAAAATCACGCTGACCCGCAGGCAAACTTCCGAAATCAAAAAATCAGACAATACCGGAAAGGCGCGCACGATTCAGATCGAGGTGCGCAAAAAACGCGTGTTTGTGAAACGCGACGAGACGGCAGCCGACGAGGAAGAACGTAAAATCGCTGCGCCGGTGCTGGATGCCCAGCAGCTGGCTCTGCGCGAGGAAGAAGCCAAAAAACAGGCGGAACTGATAGCGCGGCAAAGCGAAGAGCTGCGCGATAAACATGAGAGAAAACGCAAGAAACCCGAAATCAAGACCGAAGAGGCGCAGCAGGCCAAACCGCTGCCGACAGCCACGCTGACTCAGCTCGTTCCATCCGGAACCGGAGGCACCTTGCATAAACCGGCAGTGACCCCGGAAAAAGCCGCGAAATCGCAAAAGAAGGCTAAGAAGCAGCCCAAGGTCATCTGGCAGGACGAAACCGCTCGCAGACGCACGATCAAAACCCGGGGCGATTTTACCGGCGGGCAGGGCTGGCGGGAGCGTAAAGCACCCAAGCCGAGGCAACTTCAACAAGAAAGCCAACCTCAACAGCCACATGCATTCTCTATGCCCACCGAGGCGATGGTGCACGAAGTTCTGGTACCCGAGACCATTACGGTCGCCACACTTGCCCAGAAAATGTCGGTGAAGGCTGCGGAAGTCATTAAGGTGCTAATGAACATGGGCACAATGGTCACCATTAACCAAGTGCTCGACCAGGACACCGCGATGATCGTGGTGGAGGAGATGGGACACATCGCCAAACGGGCTAAACTGGATGATCCCGAATCCTTCTTAACTGAAGACCAGCTACCCAAGGAAGCAACGTTATTGCCGCGCGCTCCGGTGGTTACGGTGATGGGACATGTGGACCACGGCAAGACTTCGCTGCTTGACTATATCCGCCGCACGCGCGTGGCAAGCGGCGAAGCCGGGGGAATTACTCAGCATATCGGCGCGTATCACGTTGAAACCCCCAGAGGCATGATTACATTTCTTGATACGCCGGGACATGAAGCGTTTACTGCCATGCGCGCGCGCGGCGCAAAGGCAACCGATATTGTAATTCTCGTGGTGGCCGCGGATGACGGCGTGATGCCGCAGACCGTTGAAGCCGTGCATCACGCCAAAGCCGCCAAGGTTCCAATCGTGGTCGCAGTAAACAAAATTGACAAGCCGGAGGCCAATCCCGAGCGCATCAAACAGGAGCTCGTGGCGCAGGAAGTCGTGCCTGAAGGTTGGGGCGGCGATACCATGTTTGTCGAGGTTTCCGCCAAGACGGGGAAGGGCATCGACGCGCTGCTGGAGAGCGTACTATTGCAAGCCGAAGTACTCGAGCTCAAAGCGCCACGTGATACCCCCGCCAGGGGCTTGGTGATCGAGTCGCGGTTAGATAAAGGACGTGGACCGGTTGCCACAATTCTAGTGCAGTCGGGCACCTTGCAGCGGGGCGACGTGCTGCTGGCGGGAGCTGTGTTTGGGCGCGTGCGCGCGATGTTTGATGAAGCGGGACGCGCGGTGCAGGAAGCCGGACCTTCGATACCCGTGGAAATCCAGGGTTTATCGGATGTGCCTGTAGCGGGTGAGCAAGCCCAGGTTCTAGGCGACGAACGCAAAGCGAGGGAAATCGCTCTGTTCCGCCAAGGCAAATTCCGAGACGTGAAGCTTGCCAAGCAACAGGCGGCCAAACTCGAAAATGTGTTCGACCAAATGGGGGAGGGCGAGGCTAAAACACTTTCCCTGGTGATCAAAGCCGATGTGCAAGGTTCATATGAAGCTCTCGCGCATGCTCTTCAAAAACTTTCCACCGGAGAAGTCAAGGTCAATATCATACACAGCGGAGTCGGAGCCATAACCGAATCGGACATCAACCTGGCGCTCGCTTCGAAGGCCGTCGTGATCGGCTTTAACACCCGGGCCGACAGTACCGCACGCAAACTTATAAGCAATGCTGGCGTGGATGTGCGGTACTACAATGTCATATACGACGCGGTGGACGAAATCAAGGCTGCGCTGTCCGGAATGCTGGCTCCCGAGCGCAAGGAGAACATCCTCGGTCTGGTGGACGTGCGGCAGGTATTTCAAATTTCCAAAGTGGGTGTCGTGGCGGGCTGTTATGTTTTGGAGGGCCTGATCAAACGTAATTCCATGGTGCGGGTGCTGCGCGATAATGTCGTGATACACAGTGGAGAGCTGGATTCACTGAAGCGCTTTAAGGACGATGCGCGGGAAGTAAAAGCGGGCTTTGAATGCGGCCTGTCGATCAAGAATTACAATGACATTAAAGTTGGCGACCAGTTGGAAATTTACGAAGTCGTTGAAGTCGCAAGAACACTGTAGGGAAATTGGGGCTAATAACGCCCGGGTTGTCGACGCGTTACCTGACAGTTTTGCCACTAACCCCTTGTCACACCATTAATCGCGGATATTCGCGGTGCCAAAAGACTATCCTAGAACACGGCGCGTCGCTCAACAGATCCGAAGGGAACTGGCGGAAATCATGCATCATGAGTTAAAGGATCCTCGAATACGCATGATTACGCTTACCGACGCCGAAGTATCGCCGGACTACGCTCATGCCAAGATTTTTTTTACGCACCTTGGAGAATCCTGTCAAACGGCAGAAATCTTGAGCGGCCTGGAACACGCTGCGGGGTTTCTCCGCAGCCAGCTCGCGCATCGCCTCAAACTTTACGCGGTGCCGGAACTGCATTTCATATACGACAGCTCGGTTGAACGCGGCATGCGGCTCTCCAGCCTAATCGACCAAGCGGTTTCGGAAGACAAGAAACATACGTCTTAACTAACCTTGCGCAAGAGGCAAATCAACGGGGTATTGCTACTCGATAAGCCGGCAGGGCTCACCTCCAACGCTGCGTTGCAGAAGGTAAAGTCGTTTTTTCAGTCCGCGAAAGGCGGGCACACTGGGACGTTGGATCCGCTGGCGACGGGTCTACTCCCGGTTTGTCTCGGCGAAGCGACAAAGTTTTCGCAGAGCTTACTGGATTCGGGCAAGTGCTATGAAGCCGTTGTAAGGCTAGGAGAGACCACTTCAACGGGTGATGCCGAAGGAGAAATCCTCCAGCAGCGACCCGTCGATGTTTCTGCGGCGCGGGTGGAAGCGGCATTGAACTCTTTGGTCGGCAACCTGAGCCAGATTCCACCCATGTATTCCGCGCTAAAGCACCGGGGAAAACCGCTTTACGCCTATGCAAGGGAAGGCAAGCTGGTGGAACGGGCGCCGCGGACTGTGCGCATTGAAACTTTACGACTCGATCGCATGATGGGCCAAGATATTATGGTTACGATTCACTGCAGCAAAGGCACCTATATCCGCGTATTGGCCGAAGACTTGGGGCAAATAATCGGTTGTGGCGCACATTTGAAGATGCTACGACGGACTCGGGTCGGGCCCTTCCGTCTGGATGAGGCCTACACTCTGCAGCGGCTTGAGGCGATGAACTTGGAACAAAGGGATGCGAGCCTTCTGCCAATAGAAAGTCTATTGCTGGCGCACCCGAAAATACTTCTTGACGATGAAAATTGCCGCAGTTTTGTGCGTGGCAATACTGTAAAGCAAACTGCTTCCACGTTCGGCGGAATCGTGAGGATCTATAGTTTGAAACAGGGGCTTATCGGTCTTGGTGAAATTACGCCGGAAGGCGAGATAAAGCCCAAGCGCCTGCTCGCCACAAGCGCGTAATATTGTGAGGAAGCAGCGACGGGTGATTGTTGGAACTCATGCGCGAGCACAATTGCGACTTGAGCAAACAAGCCTATAAAAGGTAAAATAGCGTTTTTTGCCCCGGAGAGCAGTTAATGTCGGTAACGAGCAGCCAAAAATCAAAAATTGTGCAGGATTTCCAAACAGCCAAGGGCGATACCGGTTCCCCGGAAGTACAGGTTGCGCTGCTGACCGCGCGCATCAATGATCTGACCGAGCATTTCAAGGTGCATGTAAAAGATCATCACTCACGCCAAGGTCTGTTGCGCATGGTCAGCCGCCGCCGCAAACTGCTGGATTATCTTATGAGTCACAGTGCCGATCGCTACCGCAAGTTGATCGAACGACTTGGTCTGCGAAAATAATGCTTAAATTATGCTGCCACATCGGTGTTCGGTAATGAAGCGACAGCTTTCGTGCTGAACCGACGAATTCTCAAAGGTAAGCCGTTTTGAAGCAAATCAAAAAAAGTTTTCGTTTTGGAGATCACGAAGTCACCCTTGAAACCGGTGAAATGGCGCGCCAAGCGACCGGCGCCGTCATGGTCAACATGGATGACACGGTGGTGCTGGTTACGGTGGTCGGAGCAAAGCAGGCAACATCCGGTCAGGATTTTTTCCCACTTACAGTAGATTACCAAGAACGTACGTATGCCGCTGGGAAAATTCCCGGCGGCTTTTTTAAGCGTGAAGGCCGTCCCTCGGAGAAGGAAACGCTGACCTCGCGTTTGATCGACCGCCCCTTGCGACCCCTGTTTCCGGAAGGCTTTTACAATGAGGTGCAAATCATTGCGACAGTCGTTTCTTCAAACAATGAAATTGATTCCGACATCCCCGCTATGCTGGGTGCCTCCGCGGCGCTGGCAATTTCCGGGATTCCGTTTGACGGGCCAATTGGGGCAGCGAGGGTAGGGTTTGTCGACGGCGAATACATATTGAATCCCACTGCCACGCAGTTAAAATCGTCTCTGCTGGATCTGGTTGTTGCGGGCACGGAACAAGCGGTTTTGATGGTCGAGTCGGAGGCGCGGGAACTACCTGAAGACGTCATGCTTGGTGCCGTGATATTCGGTCACCGGGAAATGCAGGCGGCTATCACAGCCATCAACGAGCTTGCAGATGAGGCAGGCACGCCGCTTTGGGACCACCAGCCTCCAGCTAAGGACGAGGCGCTGGTCGCTCGAGTCGGTCAGTTGGCGGAAGCTGAATTACGCAAGGCCTATGAGCTCAGGCAAAAGCAAGCACGCAGTCAAGAGATAGACGCGATTCGCAGCCGGGTGCTGGAGGAACTGAAAGGCGACAACCCCGATTCTGAGCGCGAGAACCTTGTGAAAGCCGTTTTCGTGGAGCTGGAAGCTAAAATAGTACGCAGCCAGATTCTGAACGGCGAGCCTCGCATTGACGGACGTGACACGCGCACCGTCCGGCCGATTGCCATCCGCACCGGTGTATTGCCACGTGCTCACGGCTCGGCGCTGTTTACTCGGGGTGAAACGCAGGCATTGGTGGTCGCCACACTTGGCACTGCACGCGACGGACAGATTATCGATGCGCTCCAGGGCGAATATACCGACCGTTTCATACTTCATTACAACATGCAGCCTTATGCTACCGGGGAAACCGGTCGCGTCGGTTCGCCCAAGCGGCGCGAAATCGGCCATGGCAGGCTGGCAAAGCGTGCATTGATCGGTGTGTTGCCGACGGTGGAGGAATTCGGATATGCCATGCGCGTGGTATCCGAAATCACCGCATCTAACGGTTCGAGCTCGATGGCCTCGGTGTGCGGGGGGTGTCTTGCACTTATGGACGCAGGTGTTCCAATCAAGGCGCATGTCGCCGGGATCGCCATGGGACTTATCAAGGAAGGTAACCGGTTCGCTGTGCTCACCGATATTTTAGGCGATGAAGATCATCTTGGTGACATGGACTTCAAGGTCGCGGGCACTGAAAAAGGCATAACCGCATTGCAAATGGATATCAAGATACAGGGCATCACCAAGGAAATCATGCGCGTTGCGCTCAACCAGGCACGCGATGGTCGCATGCACATTCTTGAAATGATGAAACAGACCCTGCCCAGTGCGCGCGGGGAAATTTCAGTTTACGCTCCGCGCATCATGACCATAAAAATCAAACCGGAAAAAATCCGCGATGTAATCGGCAAAGGCGGAGCGGTGATCCGCGCGCTTACGGAAGAAACCGGAACCTCAATTGATATCGCGGAAGACGGAACCGTGACCATCGCTTGCGCCGCCTCGGAAGGTTGTCTGCTCGCGAAGAAGCGCATAGAAGATATTACTGCCGAAGTCGAAGTGGGGCGGGTTTATGAAGGCACCGTGCTTAAGCTTCTGGATTTCGGCGCGATTGTCAGCGTGTTGCCGGGTAAAGACGGACTGCTGCACATCTCGCAAATTGCCAATGAGCGCGTGAACAGTGTGGCGGAATATCTCAGGGAAGGGCAGACGGTTAAAGTGAAGGTACTGGAAGCTGACGAAAAGGGCCGGCTGCGCTTGAGCATGAAGGCCGTTGCCACGGAAACCACAGCCGCTTCGCAAAGTTAAGTTTTCCGTGCAAAAAAAGCAAAGGGGCGGTCGAACAAACCGCCCCTTGTGATTTCCGGCGCAGAAAAAAGACTATTTAGCTACCTGCTTCTCCCGCAGCTCGTCCAGCGTTTTGCAGTCTATGCACAAGGTCGCGGTGGGACGCGCTTCAAGGCGCTTCAGGCCGATTTCAACACCGCAGTTTTCGCAATATCCATATTCCCCCGAGTCGATTTTACCGATGGTCTCTTCGATTTTCTTGATGAGCTTACGCTCGCGGTCGCGGTTGCGCAGTTCTAGAGCCATGTCTGATTCCTGGCTGGCGCGATCATTTGGATCGGCAAAAATCGTTGCTTCGTCCTGCATGGTGTGCACCGTCCGGTCTATATCCTGGCTCAACTCGACTTTCAGGGCTTCCAGGATCTTTCGGAAGTGCCCACGCTGCTTCGGATTCATGTATTCTTCCCCTTTTTTTGGCACGTAGGGGGTGATTTGTTTATGTAGCTCCGGGGACATCTTCGTAGCATCCATTATTGGAAAAACGCCTTGATATCAGAAAACGAATTATACCGCAAGTCCAATCCGCTCGATTTGATTTTTGCTGCACGGTGAATTGACCTTTGTTTGGGTCAAGAGTATATTTACGCCCTTCCGGGGTGTAGCGCAGCCTGGTAGCGCGCTTGCTTTGGGAGCAAGATGTCGGGAGTTCAAATCTCTCCACCCCGACCAAGTCTCAAACCCGGTTGCTGGGCTCAACATTTTTTCGCAGGCGGTTGCTTTGGCTACAGTGCCCGTAGCTCAACCGGATAGAGCACCAGCCTTCTAAGCTGGGGGTTGTGGGTTCGATTCCCGCCGGGCACGCCATACTTGATGCTTTGATACCGAGTCGCGTGCCGACATGCTTGCTTCAATGGTGGACGTAGCTCAATGGTAGAGTCCCGGATTGTGATTCCGGTTGTTGTGGGTTCGAATCCCATCGTCCACCCCAAAATTTCAGAACGTCCAAACAACCCCCTACATGCTTCGAATCTGTTCGCAAATCAAGTGCTGCGAACGCGCTCTTTTTCGAGCCTTTCGAACGCCGATCGAATGAGCTCCTGACTAATGCTGCCAAGAAAGATGTTTCTCAGGGAGTTGCAGCGGTGCCATCGTATCGCACAATTCTGGGCAGAATTAGGGCGCCAAGACCAAATCAGATGATGTGCGATTTGCGAGAGAGCAATTACTCCCAAATCATGGAAGTGCGGTTCCAGAAGCAATATAATTTAGGCAAACGATTTAAGTCTTGACATGAGCCAGGGGCAGTGGCCGCGTGCGGCCAAAGGAGGCAAGCATGAGTGAAATTTCAAAGGATATCGGTGTCCTCGCCGTCCTTGCAAAGAGGATGGTCGAGGAAATACTGCCCAAGGCGCTGCAAATAAAGGAACGCGTTGACCGAGGCGAGGTGCTGAACGATCTCGATATTGCGTTCCTGGAGCGGGTGTTTGCGAACGCCAAAAACCTCGGGCCCATAATCGACAAAGATCCGCGCGCGCGCGATGTCGCGGGACGCATGGTGTCACTGTATAAAGAGATTATGGATAAGGCGCTGGAAAACGAAAAAGCCCAAAAAGGTTCCTGAAGACGAATTGTTTGGAGCGCGCGCCTGAAAAATCACTAAGGAGGCAAAATTATGGCTGACGACAGCACAGAAAAACCTAACAAAGGTTCCAAGGGCAAAAACAAACTCAAGAATAAGCAATACTTGAAAGAACTCGCGAAGCTGCATGTCGAGCTTGTCAAGCTCCAGGAATGGGTCAAGCGCAAAGGCCTCAGGGTTTGCATCGTCTTCGAAGGGCGCGACGGCGCGGGCAAAGGTGGGACCATCAAGGCGATCACCGAGCGCGTGAGCCCTCGCGTATTCCGGGTCATCGCGCTACCATCGCCGACCGAACGCGAGAAAAGCCAGATGTACGTGCAGCGTTACCTGCCTCACCTGCCGGCGGCCGGCGAAATAGTGATCTGGGACCGCAGCTGGTACAACCGCGCAGGCGTCGAGCGTGTGATGGGTTTTTGCCCCCCAGAACACGTAAAGCGCTTCCTCGAATTGGTACCCGCCTTCGAAAAGCTAATGGCCGAAGACGGAATCATCCTGTTCAAGTATTGGTTGGAGGTCAGCATGGCTGAGCAAACCCGCCGGCTCGAGGCGCGTATCAACGACGGGCGCAAAATCTGGAAACTCTCGCCAATGGATCTTGAGTCATACAGCCGCTGGTATGACTACTCGCGGGCGCGCGACGATATGTTCAAGATGACTGACACCGCATGGGCGCCGTGGTACGTGGTGAATTCGGACGACAAGAAGCGCGCGCGGCTTAATGTTATCACCCATCTGCTGAGCAAAATCCCGTACAAGAAGCTGAAGGGCGACAAAGTGAAGTTGCCAAAGCGGCAAAAGCCCCACGGCTATCGGGAACCGGACTATCCGTTCAAGTATATTCCCGAGAAGTTTTGAGGCGGCAAGTGGTCAGACTGCTGGTCGCCCGCTCGACGCTGCGATGAAAGCCGCTGCGCCGGTAGCCGAATTCAGGCCTGTCGATGTGCGGTTGCGAGGCGGGCAGCGGGTAACCTTGCGCGCGGTACGCCTGCAGGACAAGGAAGAGCTGCAGGCTGCCATCAAACGGCTTTCGGCTGAATCGCGTTACGCGCGTTTCATGACCGCACTGCGCGAGTTGCCGCCGCAGATGCTCGAGCGCGCGACCAATCCTGAGGGAAGCCGCGAGTTGCAACTGGTTGCTGTCGTGCCGGAGGGCGCGCGGAAAAAAATCATCGCCGGTGCGCGCTATGCCGCCGGAGCCGGGAGTACGGACTGCGAGTTTGCAGTCGCTGTTACCGATGAATGGCAGGGGCAGGGTCTCGCGCGCCAGCTCCTGGAAGCATTAATGCAAACCGCGCACGCACGAGGGTTCGAGCGTATGCAAGGATATATCCTTGCATCCAACACGCGCATGCTGAGTCTCGCAAAACGTCTTGGCTTCCTAGAAGTAGCCAGTCCGGAAGGCCCGATGGTTCGCATGGTTCGTTGCAATCTAACTCGCATTTCCTGATTTAACCTATTCGGCATGCCACATAAGCCGTGAGGTAACACGATGTCGAGCAACCGACCCGGCGGCTTCCGCCTCCCAGTGCCTGATTGGATCCGTGATTACCAAAAGCAATGGATTCAGCTGGACGTTATCGCGGGGCTGACTGCTGCGGCAGTCGTGATTCCAAAAGCGATGGCTTACGCCACAATCGCCGGGCTTCCAGTGCAGGTAGGCCTCTATACCGCGTTTCTGCCGATGGTGATCTACGCAGTGCTCGGGACGTCGCGGCCGCTCAGCGTGAGCACGACTACAACGCTTGCAATTCTGGCGGCCGCGGAATTTGGTGAGGTGGTTCCAGGCGGCGACCCAAGCTCGCTTTTAGTCGCTTCGGCAACATTGACATTGCTGGTCGGGGCAGTTCTGGTTCTGGCTTCGTTCTTGAGACTGGGCGTGGTGGCCAACTTTATATCGGAACCGGTGCTGATAGGATTCAAGGCAGGTATCGGGCTGGTCATCGTACTCGACCAACTGCCGAAGCTAATGGGGATTCATTTTCAGAAGGGCTCGTTTTTTCATAATGTCCTCGCCATTGTACAAGGCGTTCCACATGCGTCAATGACTACAGCGGCGTTGGGCGTGGTCATGATCGGGATACTCGTGGCGGTCGAGCGTTTTTTTCCGCGAGCGCCAGCGCCGATCATTGCAGTTGCCAGCGGAATCGCAGGAATGAGCCTCTTCGGGCTGCAGGATTACGGCGTCGGCACTGTTGGCCAGGTTCCAACGGGCCTTCCGTCGCTTACTTTGCCGAACTTGCAGCTGATCGTTCAGCTCTGGCCGGCAGCCTTGGGAATCGCGCTGATGAGTTTCACCGAATCGATTGCCGCCGGACGCGCGTTTGCCGAGAAGGACGAGCCAACGCCGCGCGCGAACCGTGAATTATTCGCGACGGGACTTGCGAATATCGGGGGCGCGCTGTTGGGAGCGATGCCGGCGGGGGGCGGGACCACGCAGACTGCGGTGAACCGGCTTGCCGGAGCACGCACCCAGCTCGCGGAATTAGTCACGGCCGCAGTCGCGCTGTTCACGATGCTGTTCCTGGCCCCCTTAATCGGCCTGATGCCGGAAGCCACTCTCGCCGCCGTCGTGATCGTCTATTCGATCGGCATGATAAAGCCGGCGGAGTTCCAAACCATCCTCAAGGTGCGTCGAATGGAATTCATTTGGGCGCTGGTTGCAATGGTCGGAGTGGTGCTGCTGGGAACACTGCAGGGAATCCTCGTTGCCATCATCGTTTCGATCCTGGCCCTTGCCTACCAAATAGCTGACCCGCCGGTGCATGTGCTGGGACGGAAGCCGGGTACCAATGTGTTCCGCCCTCGTTCCAAAGAGCACCCCGAGGACGAAACGTTTCCTGGTTTACTACTGCTGCGGACGGAGGGGCGCATATTTTTTGTGAACTATGAACGCATTGCCGACAAGATAAGGCCGCTCGTCGTCCAGGCGCAGCCGAAGGTCGTGGTTCTCGATCTCGAAGCCGTATTCGATCTCGAGTATAGTGCGCTCAAAATGCTGACCGAAGCCGAGCAGAGAATGCGCGACCGCGGAATCTCGCTGTGGCTGGTCGGTCTCAATCCGGGAGTGCTGGAGATGGTCCAGCGTTCGCCCCTTAGCGGGATCCTGGGTCGCGACCGGATGATCTTCAATCTGGAGCAGGCTGTCGCCAAACACCAGGCTTCCCTGGCGCAGGGAGATACTCGTTAGAACTTGTCTGCTGCGCGCGGGACGATCGCCTTAACCGTTTACCGGTTTTTGGCGCGTAGCAAGCGCTGTTTTTGCCGCTGCCATTCGCGTTCTTTTTCGGCTTCGCGCTTATCATGCTGCTTCTTGCCTTTAGCGAGCCCAATTTCCAACTTTACCTTGCCACGGGAGTAATGAATATCCAGCGGCACTAAAGTGTATCCTGCGCGTTCGACCTTACCGATCAGTGTATTTATCTCGTTGGAGTGCAGCAGCAACTTGCGGGTGCGAGTAGCATCGGGTAAAACATGTGTCGAAACGGTCTCCAGCGGGCTAATATGGCACCCGGTCATGAAAAGCTCCCCTTTGCGCACCACGACATAAGCTTCCTTTATTTGGCAGCGGCCCGCGCGAATGGCTTTGACTTCCCAGCCCTTGAGCACGATGCCCGCCTCGTATTTTTCTTCGATAAAGTAATCGTGGAATGCTTTTTTATTTTGAATAATGCTCATTAGGCGCGGACACTGCTAATATTTTATGATTTTATCAGCTTTCAGAATGCCATGAACCAGGTAGACAGATCGGTGCTGGTGGGCTATACGGCGCAGCAAATGTTTTCTCTCGTTGACAGGGTGGAAGAGTATCCCGAGTTTCTGCCTTGGTGCGTTGGCGCGTCGGTCAGCCAACGAACTGAACAAATTACTTTGGCGACGATTCGCCTTAAATACGGCTACCTCAAGCATAGCTTCACTACCGAGAACACCAAACATGCGCCAGATTCAATCGAAATGCATTTGGTACACGGCCCGTTCCGTTGTCTTGACGGTAGTTGGCGCTTTATGGAATTGGGCGAATCGGGTTGTAAGATCGAATTTCGGCTGTGTTATGAGTTTTCCAGCAAGCTACTGGAAAAACTACTCGGCCCCGCTTTCAAGCACATCGCTGACAGTTTCATTGACGGTTTTATCAATCGTGCCAAGGCGCTTTACGCTTGAATGATGAAGGAAATCAGCATCGAAGTGGCCTACGCCGCCCTCCGCGGCCAGACCATTATGCGGCTACGCGTGAAACGGGGCACCACAATCGGCGAAGCGATAAAACAATCCGGTATTCTAGAGCAATATCCGGAAATCGATCTTGGCACAAACAAAGTTGGAATTTTCGGAAAGATAGCGAGGACCGATTCGCCGTTGCGCGATCGGGACCGGGTGGAAATTTACCGCGCGTTGATCGCCGATCCCAAGGAGGCGCGCCGCCGCCGCGCTCACGCAGCCATTAGCACGCGAAAAAATACCCGCGGCGCCTGAAATCGGATCAAATGAATTATTTTGGAGGGTTACACCAGGAGTCCGCGCTTTTTTGCGCGTTAGCGATTTCCTCCTGCCGCTGGTTGTCGTCGAGATATTCGCGCTCGCCCTTGTCGTTAGTTCGGGTGACGCGCGCACCGGACTGCAAGGCGTGCAGGCTGTCAAGAGCGCGTTGGCAGTTCTGCTGGCGCTGTTTGGCGTCAGCCAACGCTTTTTCTTCCTTAACCTGTTTTTCCTCCGCTTCTACTTGGCGCTTGCGGAATTCAGCGTCCTGCTCAATGTAGGATTTAGTTCCCGGCGCTTTTTGGGCACCGGACTCAGCGTCGGCTGCAGTGCCCGATCTGATGTTCAAAGTTTGCTCTTGCGTTGCGCCGGGGGCCGGCTGATCCGAATAATGGACCGTGCCGTCGCTATCGACCCATTTGTAAACGTCGCAGTAGGCATTTGTCGCGGCCAGCAGCGCCAGCGCAATTGCACCCAGTACATGCGTATACGGCATAACAACTCCTGTAGGGCAAAATTACCCGTTAGTGTATTCCAAAGAATCTATAAAGTGTAGGACTTAGCGCACAGTGCCAAGCGGCCATTGACTTGAATTGCCTGGGAAATTCAGGTCACCCGCTCCTGACGTCCGGGCGTCTAATATTTACCCCCCGATGCACCTTGCGTATAATGTTATTTTGCAAAGGAACAAAATATGCAGGTAATTCAAAAAGCATTGACCTTTGATGATGTTCTGCTGGTTCCCGCACACTCCACAGTTCTGCCGCGCCACGTAAATCTCTCCACGCAATTGACTCGCAAGATAACATTAAATATCCCGCTGATTTCGGCGGCCATGGACACTGTGACGGAAGCGCGGCTTGCGATCGCTGTTGCGCAAGAAGGCGGAGTGGGCATCATTCACAAAAATATGCAGGCCAAGGCGCAAGCCGCCCAAGTTGCGAAGGTCAAGCGATTCGAGAGCGGCGTGGTGAAAGATCCGATCACAATTCCCCAGGACATGAAAGTGCGAGAGGTCGTGAATCTCACGCAACAGCACAAAATCTCAGGTTTGCCGGTAGTCGAAGGCGCGCGGGTCGTCGGCATAGTTACCAACCGTGATTTGCGCTTTGAGACCAATCTCGATCAGCCGATTAAAAATATTATGACCCCGCGCGAGCGGCTGGTGACCGTGAGAGAGGGCGCGAGCCGAGAAGAGGCGCTGAAATTGATGCACAAGTTCCGCTTGGAGCGGGTGCTGGTGGTAAACGAAACGTTCGAACTGAAAGGGCTGATTACGGTCAAGGACATACTCAAGTCCAGCGAACATCCGGATGCTTGCAAAGACGAACTCGGGCGGTTGCGGGCGGGCGCTGCGGTGGGTGTCGGCGAAGGTACGGAGGAACGCGTCGAAAGCCTGGTCGAAGCAGGCGCAGATGTGATTGTGGTGGACACCGCACACGGTCACGCACAAGGCGTTCTGGACCGCGTGAAATGGATTAAAAAGCACTTTCCTACGACTCAAGTTATTGGCGGCAATATCGGAACGGCGGATGGCGCGAGGGCGATGATGGACCACGGTGCAGACGGAGTAAAAGTCGGAATCGGACCGGGCTCGATTTGCACCACGCGCATCGTTGCCGGAGTCGGCGTGCCGCAAATCACCGCAATTCAGAACGTGGCGCAGGCTCTCAAAGGCAGCGGAATTCCGATAATAGCGGACGGGGGCGTACGTTACTCCGGCGATATCGCCAAAGCTGTCGCTGCAGGCGCGAACGTGGTTATGCTGGGCGGGCTGTTTGCCGGCACTGAAGAAGCACCGGGAGAAATCGAATTATTCCAAGGCCGTTCGTATAAATCTTATCGTGGTATGGGCTCGCTCGGTGCGATGCAGCTGGGATCAAGCGACCGTTATTTTCAGGAGCCCGAGATGAACGCCGACAAACTGGTGCCTGAGGGTGTTGAAGGCCGGGTGCCCTACAAAGGCAGTGTCGTGGCTGTAATGCAGCAGTTGACGGGAGGGCTCCGCGCAAGCATGGGTTATGTCGGCTGCTCAACCATTGATGAAATGCGTTCTCGAGCGCAATTCGTCGAAATCACTTCCGCGGGTATGCGCGAATCGCATGTTCACAATGTGCAGATTACCAAGGAGGCACCGAATTACCGCGTCGAGTAAGGTGCGCCAAATTTGCATGACCGGGCGCTCCGAGACTCTAATCCTGCAATGACGCATCAAAAAATCCTCGTTCTTGACTTCGGTTCCCAGTACACGCAGCTCATCGCTCGCCGCGTGCGCGAATCAAAAGTTTACTGCGAGCTGCATCCGTATGACGTCGGTGAAAAATTCATAAGGGAATTCAATCCGCGCGGCGTCATACTGTCCGGCGGGCCAGCCTCGGTGGTCGAAGGTAACGCTCCGCGTGCCCCACAAATCGTTTTCCAGCTCGGAGTGCCGGTGCTGGGAATCTGTTACGGTATGCAGACCATGGCGGCTCAACTCGGCGGGGAAGTTGAAAACGCGCAGGTGCGCGAATTCGGACACGCTGAGCTGCGCGCATGCGGCCATTCGGCGTTGCTAAAAGATATTCAGGACCGAAGCGACCAAGAAGGCTACGGACTGCTCGATGTCTGGATGAGCCACGGCGACCGCGTAAATACGCTCCCCGAAGGCTTCAAGGTCATTGCCGGGAACGATGCCAGCCCGATTGCAGGCATGGCGGACGATACGCGCAAGCTTTACGGCCTGCAGTTTCACCCAGAAGTGACGCATACGCGGCAGGGCAAGCGCATTATTGAGCGCTTTGTGCATGAAATATGCGGGATAAAGGGCGACTGGAATATGCCCGATTATGTTGAGGAGGCGGTCTCGAAAATCCGTAACCAGGTGGGCAAGGAAGAAGTTTTGCTTGGGCTCTCCGGCGGCGTGGATTCGGCCGTAGCCGCAATGCTGTTGCACAGGGCTATCGGCAAGCAGCTCACCTGCGTTTTCGTGGACAATGGCCTGCTGCGGCTCAATGAAGCCAAACAGGTCATGGATACCTTCAGCCGCAATTTGGGCGTTAAAGTCATCATGGTGGACGCCTCCGCCAAATTTCTGAAAAAGCTGGCGGGAGTGTCTAATCCGGAGCAAAAGCGCAAAATCATCGGTAAGGAATTCATCGAAGTCTTCCAGCGCGAAGCGAAGAAGCTCCGGCAGGTCAGATGGCTGGCCCAAGGCACAATTTATCCTGACGTGATTGAATCCGCCGGCGCCAAAACCAAGAAAGCGCAGTCCATCAAATCGCATCATAATGTCGGCGGCCTGCCTAGAACACTGCATTTGAAGCTGCTCGAGCCGTTGCGGGAATTGTTTAAGGACGAAGTGCGGGAGCTGGGTTTAGCGCTGGGCGTGCCGCGCGAAATGCTTTACCGCCATCCGTTTCCCGGCCCCGGCCTGGGCGTAAGAATTGTGGGCGAAGTGAAGCGCGAATATGCTGAATTATTGCGCCGAGCAGATGCCATTTTTATTGATGAGCTGCGCGCTTCAGGCTGGTATAAGAAAACCGCACAGGCATTTGCGGTGTTCCTCCCGGTGAAATCAGTAGGAGTTATGGGTGATGGACGTACCTATGAATATGTCGTGTGCTTGCGCGCGGTCACGACCCAGGATTTCATGACCGCGCAATGGGCGGAACTGCCTCATGATTTATTATCGAAAATTTCCAACCGTATCATCAACGAAGTGCGCGGTATCAATCGCGTGGTATACGATATCTCTGGTAAACCGCCGGCAACGATAGAATGGGAATAAGGCTACCGATAGGCAACGCAGAACCGGCTGTGAGTCGCGTTCGCGGACTTTTCAGTGAACAGCCTTGGCCGCAAGACGCCGCTATGAAGTTACCCCAGTGACCTCGTGCGTCTAAGTAAAGACAAAGGGCCAGAGCCGCATTTCTCCGCTGCTACGGAGAAAATTCAACTCTGACCCGAATTGCTGTTGTTATTGCGCGTGCTAAGCCGGTTGCGCGATTGGAGCTTTTGGACAGCAAATGCAGCCGCTTAGCGCGTGCAATTCACGACAGCTGCGCAGATCCTCCTGGTCCATTGCCACCATATGCGGCTGTCCGGCTTCGGCAAGCGTCGTGACCGTTGGGCCAAGCAGGATCGTGCTGCCAAGGCCGGCATAGACATAATGGTCACCATATGTCTGTTTCAGCGTCCCAAACGCACGCTCTCCGGTGCAATGAACCGGCGCAATCCATGCGACCTGCAACTTATCGTGCAGGTTACCGGCAATCTGGCTGATTTGCTCGTTTGTCGCAGGCAGCAGATGCGTCCCGCCGACGACAAGGTGGATCGGCTTTTTGGTCACTGCTTTTGTGGTTTCTACGACCTTTTCTATCGTCGGATGACTACAACCGACCACGAGGACGATTCCGTCCGGGGTGTCGATTGCTAACGAGATCTCCATCACATCCAGATCAACGCCCCAAGAACCCTTTAACATGATCAATTGAAATCCGGGCGCTATCTCGGTGTTTCCTCTCAACCGTTTGAAGTTTGCCTGCGGCCACGGTGTGCCAAAACTAAGCTTTTCAGGCGGTTTACCGTCAAAGTAGCGCATATCGGCGGGCAGCGATTCATTACGCTTGTAGAAGGTTCCCGGCAAGGTGGCGCCGAACACGCCAAAATTCTCATGTGGTACGTATATCGGCACACCCGGATTGACGGTCATCAAATAATTCAAGCCACTCGTATGATCGCCGTGACGGTGCGTCACGACCGCGAAATCCAGCTGGGTGAGGTCGATGCCCTTCGCCTTCACGTTGTGCGCAAAAATTTCGGCGTTGTCTCCGGTGTCGAACAGAATGCGCTTGCCCCCATACTCGATGTATGCTGAAAAACCCCAGTCTTTTTGCATGGTCGATGTCTTGCCGAAAGCATCATAGAGCGAGGTGATTTGCGCTTTCTTGGAATCCGCATTTGCGGCTTGCTCCTGTGTCGCGGTCGACGCGCATCCGGCAAGGAGCACTGTGACACCGGACTGCTTGAGAAATGTACGCCTGTCCATGGTTAAAGACGACGTGAGCCAATCGAGCCACGGTTTAGCTTTCATTGGTTTGCTCCACTATTGAATTGCTTATAAATTTGCCAACAGAAAATCAAAGCAGCTACAGCCTCTGGTGACTGCCAGCACTTCCGCGCATCTTATTCTTTTAGGGCACAATTTAACTTATAGCAAGAAAAATGAAAATTCAAGTAACATTTAGTTTTGCACCAAGCGTGCTGCTCATTATCCTGCACGAGTCTAATACTAACCCGTTGAAAAGCGAAACTTGTCATTGAGCCTGAACACACTAATGCCGCGGCCGGGCGGCGGATTTTCGTCGAATGCAGCAAGCAGGAAATCGCTGCTGCTTGAGCGAGCCGGGATGCCGAACCTGACTAGAAGTCTGTGAATTCAAGACTGTTCACGACGGCGGTTGCCTTCTCGCGAAACGCGGCGTCTTGATGACCCGGATAATATCGATGCGAATAGCCCAAATTGACCACAATGTTTTTGTTTTTGGGGTGGGCGCAGGCAAGGGCAAGCGACTCGAGGATCATAACCCCTTTGTTTCCGGACGGCTTAGCGGCTGCGTTGTCCACCATTAGCACATATGATTCTGCACAATCGGTCCCTTTTTTATCGTACGCAGAAACATCGTGTTGAATGATTTTGTAGCGCTTTCGATCAATGGATTTGCTTTCGCCTTCTTTCACTAGACGAACAAAATCATCTCTTGTCTTATACGGCTCGATCGCAACGAGGGTCCCCTGAATAACGAAAGTCTCATCGGGAGTCTCACTCCCTTTCCCTAGGGCTAATTGGGTTTGGTTTCGCCCTACGACGTACCAACCTTTTTCATTCAGCGGTAAAAGCGAATATCCCTTTTGAACAATTCTTTCAGGCGGAATCTGTATCTGCTCAACCCTCGACTGGGCTGAGCTACAAGAAACGATAAGTAATGAAACAGAGAAAATGATCGGCGTGGAGCAGTACTTCATGTTTACTCCCATTCGTGGTGGATGACATTACGCAGCGCTTGAGCGCGCCGTCATGCCGCGTCCAGGCATAATACCCATGGGCACGAATAATACAAGCTTCCAAAGCCGTATCCGGAGAATACCAAGCGCATCGGTTAAGGACTCATGAACACAGAAGCAGCTCGGCGCCAGCAGCGTACTGCATTTATTGAGGCCGCCCCTGATTCTCAGCTTGTGTTATTCTGAAAAGCCTTTCAATAAAATTGAACCAACATGCTGCAGTTTGCCGAATATGCTTCCGACGTTGCCGTTCGCCTTTGGACGAATGAGGGTGAATAGCCTCGCATCTAAACGTATGCCAATGGTCGACTCGCTTGATAAAACGTTAATGCGCGAAGCCATTTCAATGGCGCAACAGGCCCAGCTGGCTCTGGAGGTACCGGTAGGCGCGGTGGTGGTATGCGATGGCGTAATCATCGGGCGCGGTTATAATGCTCCGATTTCCAAAAATGACCCGACTGCCCATGCCGAAATTCAGGCGCTGCGCGATGCCGGTCAACGCATAGGCAATTACCGTTTTCTTGACTGTTCGCTCTATGTCACTTTGGAACCTTGCGCAATGTGCGTTGGCGCCATTATGCAGGCGCGCATTACGCGTTTAGTGTATGGTGCAGCCGATTCTAAAAGCGGCGCTTGCGGTAGCGTGATAAATTTGTTGGCGGAAACACGATTGAATCATCACACGCAGCTCGTATCGGGAGTGCTTACCGAGGAATGTGCAATCCTGTTAACGCGGTTTTTCGCCGAGCGCCGACAGGAGAAGGATTGATGGCGAAGATTGTTGTAAGCTTGCGGCAGCAAACTTTAACGCTGCTGGACGAGAAGGGCAAAGAAGTAACCCGCCATCCAGTTTCCACCTCGAAGAACGGCGCGGGAGAGTTGAACGGCAGCTATCGCACGCCGCGCGGTTTGCATGTAATCCGCGCCAAAATTGGCGCCGGGCAACCAGTCAATAGCGTGTTTGTCAATCGGCGTCCCACCGGAGAAATTTACACGCCTGAACTCGCCCGACGCGACCCGAAGCGCGATTGGATTCTGACGCGCATTCTGTGGCTTTCGGGATGCGAGGTCGGTTTCAACCGCTTAGGCCAAGTCGATACCATGCGCCGTTATATTTATATCCACGGCAGCCCCGACAATACAAAGATGGGCCTGCCAGGCTCAATTGGCTGCATCAGGATGCGCAACAAGGATTTATTAGACTTGTTTGATGGCGTAAAGGTCGGGACCCTGGTAGAAATTCGCGAAAACTGAGTCTTCTCATCCACTTCCCGAAAGTTTTGTCGACTCGGGCCGCAATATCCCGTAACTGGGCAATTGCCTGTTGCAAACAGTAGCATAAGGCAGTGTGCAAAATTTATTGTGCATTGCACAATGCTGTGCTACACTTGTTTTGAGTTATTGGAATTTGTTGATTCGGAAGGAAAATGTGCATGAGACTCGCGGGCAAAATTGCGATTATAACGGGTGCCGGACGCGGGATTGGACAGGCTACCGCTATAAAGTTTGCCAAGGAGGGGGCGAAAGTTATCGCCTGTGATTTGACGCCGGAATGGCTCAATGAAACTGTCGAGAAAATCAACTCGGCAGGCGGCGAGGCCACGGGTTTTGTAGTGGATGTGCGAGACAAATCTAGTATCGATAAGATGGTCAGTAGCGTCGTGAAGAAATACGGCCGCATTGATTGCCTCGTGAATAACGCGGGCATCGTAATGGACAGTCAGCTTAAAAATATGACCGAGGAACAGTTTGACAAGGTGATCGACATCAACCTCAAGGGTGTTTACAACTGCACCAAGGCAGTGGTGGATGTCATGTTGCGCCAGAACTCGGGCGTCATCCTTAACGCGTCATCCATTGTCGGTTTGTACGGAAATTTTGGACAGACTAATTATGCCGCGAGCAAGTTCGGCGTGATCGGGATGGTAAAGACCTGGGCCCGGGAACTGGGTAAGCGCGGGATCCGCACGAATGCAGTCTGCCCTGGGTTCATTGAAACCCCTATATTGAGCTCGATGCCGGATCGGGTCCTGAGAGCAATCGAGGAGAAGGTGCCGCTCGGTCGTCTTGGAAGACCGGAGGAAATCGCGAATACCTATGCATTCCTCGCTTCCGATGAGGCAAGCTATATCAACGGCGCTGTTATAGAAGTTGGCGGCGGCGTCACAATTTAAACCCTCGCCAAAGCCAGCTATTTCACCTTTGACTTTATCTCTCCGGTCTATCTATTTTTGCTTTTTTGGAAAGAGTTTTTTCAGCTTGTCACGGTTAGGGGAGAGCACTACGCCTTTCTCGGTAATAAGCCCGGTCACCAATTGCGCAGGCGTTACGTCAAATGCCGGGTTGCGTATTTTCACACCCTCAGCAGCCCACCGAATATCTCGGTACCCTAAGACCTCGGATTGCGGCCGCTCTTCGATGGGGATATCTGCACCACTTGCAATACTGAGATCGATACTGGAAAGCGGGCACGCGACATAAAATGGTATGGCGTGGCGCTGCGCCAGTACCGCCAGCATGTAGGTGCCTATCTTGTTGGCCACATCACCGTTGGCCGCGACCCGGTCTGCGCCGACGATCACCAAATCGAGTTCCCCGCGGCCCATCAGATAGCCGGCCATATTGTCAGTAATTAGCGTCACCGGGATATTTTCCTGGATCAATTCCCAGGCTGTAAGCCGCGCGCCTTGCAGGAAAGGTCGGGTTTCGCTGGTGAAAACGCTGACTGTGTTGCCTGCTTCTACAGCCGACCGAATCACACCCAGCGCCGTGCCATGGCCTGCGGTCGCCAGTGCCCCGGCGTTGCAGTAAGTAAGAATTCTTGCATTATTCTTGACGAGAGCCGCGCCGATCTCGCCGATCGCATGGTTAACGCGCAGATCCTCGGAGTGAATCGCGTGTGCCTCGTCCAGAAGTTTTTGCGCGACCTCCCCGGGATTGCGTACCTTAACTTTGTACCAGACTTGGCGCATGCGGCGCAGCGCCCAAAATAAATTGACCGCAGTCGGCCGGCTGTCCGCAAGCTCCGTAAAGCTCTTTTCCAGCCCCGAATTGAAATCTTTTTGCGGCAGTTGTTGCAAGCGCTGTGCTTCCAATGCGATGCCAAAAGCAGCCGCGCAACCAATTGCAGGCGCACCTCTAACCACCATGTTGCGAATTCCGCTCGCAACAGCCGCTGCGGAATCAAAGCTTACGTATTCAAGGCGCTCCGGCAGGACGCGCTGGTCGATCATTTCCAGCTTGTTATTACGCCAACGCAGCGTTTCAACCTTGTAATCGGCTCGAATCATGATTTCAAATTATCGCGGGCAATGTGGAGTCCACCTAAGAGGTAATTAAGGCTTTGCTAGCAGGCTTTAACAAAGCCGGCTCGGCCGGGTGAAATGGATCAAATGACCCGCTCGTTGCCCCCGTCCACAGGCACCTGCGCGGCAGTGGTCTTGGCAAACAGCGGTCCGCACATTTCTGCGGCGAGCTCGGCAACATTTCTGCTTGTAACCTCGGTCTTCAGCACATTATTCTTCTTGTATTGCTCGACGCCGAGCCCGTATTGCGCCGCGCGCGACTCGAGCACAGCTTTGCTCCAGATGGCGGTATCGAATACCGCGTTGGGGTGGATGATATTGACGCGGATGCCCTCAGAGCCCCATTCCAGCGCCGCAACCCGCGCCAGCTGGTTGAGCGCGGCTTTGGATGAAGAGTACGCGGCGGCACCCGGTCCCGGCGCAGGGACATTTTTGGAACCGATGACGACCGCACGCCCGCCTCTGGGCGAGAGTTTCAGCAACGGGTGGCATTCGCGCATCATCAACAAGTTGGCATCCAGATTGATGTTCATTACGTCGCGCCATTCCTTAGCATGCAAAGCTTCAATGCGGCGGCTGGCCGGAAAGATTCCGGCATTGAGTATGAGCATGTCCAGTCCGCCGAATGCTTTTACACCCGACTCGAGCGCGCTGGCGACGGCCTTGTCACTAGTTACATCGCAACGTATGCCAAGAAAATCCTTGCGGTTGTACAGCAATTCGATTGACGGATTTAGATCGAGCCCAATGACCGCCGCGCCGCGTGCAAGCATGGATTCTACACACGCTTTGCCAATACCCGAAGCGGCGCCCGTAACCAAGGCGATTTCCCCTGCAAACAAGGGGGGCGTGCCGCCTTTTTTGAGCTTAGCCTGCTCGAGATCCCAGTATTCAACGTCGAACAACTCCTCTGCTGGCAACGCGGTGAATCCGCCCAAGGCAGTGGCGCGCAGGATAATTTCGATGGTGTGCAAATAGATTTCCACGACAATGGCCGCGTCTTTAGCGGTTTGCCCCACGGCGCACAGTCCGAACTCAGGATCAAGAATCACGCGCGGCGCCGGGTCCAGCATGGTTTTCTTTTCCTTTGCGGTACGCATATGCTGGTGGAAATATTTTCGGTACAGCGTGGCATAAGCATCAACTGTCCTTCCCAGCATGGGTAGCCGTTTGGTGCGAATCACATGGTCGGGTGTCGCCGGCCCCTGCTGCGAAATTTTTCCAAGGTCTCTGCGTTTTGCGAATCCTAGGGTTTGAGTATTCGTACAAGTACTGATGATGGCCGGGAAACCCGCGACTTTTGAAATCTTCCTGCGCAATAAGGCAAGTTCCGTTTTGAGAGGTCTTTTGGGGACGGCGGCCGAGCGAGCGGGGAGTGTCCAGGCGCCTTTACTGGCCAGATATTTTTCGGCGCGCGATACCAGCGCAATCATGCGCTCATAGGATTGTTTGGCGGTCGCGCCGAAAGAAAAGATTCCATGGTTCATAAGTACCATTCCTATAGTGGCTTGCTTTGCTTGCTCGGCGAACAGCTGCGCGCAAACTTGCGCCAGCTCGAAGCCCGGCATCACATAGGGAATGATTACCACGTCTTCACCATAGATTTCTCGGATGCGTTCCTCGCCGTTCGCAGTGTTGGTTACCGCAATTACCGCATCGGCATGGGTGTGATCTACGTATTTGTAGGGAAGAATCGCGTGCAGAATGGTCTCAATCGATGGCGCTGGAGCGGAGGCCCGTGTCATATGTGTTTTCAGCTCGTTTACCATTTGTGGATCAGAGAGCGATTTAAGCTGCGCAAGCCGCAGCAGGTGACGCAAACGAACCGGAGAAAAACCCGCGGATTCTATGGTCTCCAAATCCCAGCCGCTGCCTTTCACATATAAAATGTCTTCGGGTTCTCCAAGTATATTGCTCTCGCGGATTTTGACGGAAGTATTGCCCCCGCCGTGCAGTACCAGCGATTTGTCGCGGCCCAGGAGGCGCGAGGAGTAAACGCGAAGTTGCAGATCGCCTTTAAATGCCGCTGCTTCTCTGTCGTTCCACAAGCTTTTCATGGCTCACATTTGGGGTTGATGGGGCATTATATAAGAGAGGCGGTGTCAACCATGAATTCGTGATGCACCGTGCCCCCTTCGCGGCCCGCGTGCCTAAACGAGCGTTCAATGAGTTCGACCCGATTGTTTGCACGTATAAAGAGCAGCGTAGAGGATCGTGTGCCGTAATCGGCAGTGGCGGTGAAAGCCGACGACAGCCGCCGTTCCCGTTCCAGTCCGATACCGGTGTTCGGCAGCTCTTTATCCTCTGGAACAAAACGATCGGCGAGTATCGCGAACAGGGCCTCAACCGACGGAGGCTGCGGCGCAGAAAAAAGGCGGATAAGCTGCTTCTTTGCGCGCTCGACTTTGGGCCAGGGTGTATCCAGCAGATGGTTGCTCAAGCCGTACAGTCCAGGGGCAAGTTTTTGCATTTTTCTGCCGCGGTTCGAATAGTAATAAACATCGCTAATGTCTCCGGCAATCAGATTAAAGCCGTCGTACTCGGCCGCATGCTGCTGTAGCCGCTGCAGATAGTCCTGCGGTATGTCGTTTCCAACAAGATAATTACTAACCAGCACGCCGCGCGATGGCGCATTTTTCTTCTGAGTCAAACCCTGACGAAAATTAGTGACGGCCGCGAATCGACCTCGGCGCGTGACGCCAAGCCAGGTGCCGCGCTTCTGCAAGTCGCGGCCGCCGAGTACTTGCGGATGGTCTTCCCAGAATGCCGCCGCTGCGGTGGGACGTTCGTAGTACTCGTCGCGATTGGCGGCGATCAGCAAGGGCCAGTCCGGCGACAGCCGGTAGGCGACCAAGACAAGGCACATATTTCAATGGCCCATCATTCGCTAAACAATGAAACACTCAGTATGCCGTTGCGAGCCCGGCTCGAGAAATTGGCGTATGTGGTGTTCCTCGACAACGCGCGCCAAGGCAGCCTCGAAACTCTCTGCAGCGACGTTCTCGTACACTTCCATCCACAACAAAGCGTCGCCCCGTTTCTTTATCAAGCGACCGGCAATCCCGGTTCGATCACGCAAAGTCGCCTGCATTTCCCGGATGCGCGTTTCCAATACCGCCGCGCCGGCGGCCTCCACCCGGTAATAGATGTAGAAGTTAAGCGTCATCAAACGGAATACGGAAGCGGCAATAATTTTATAACGGGGCCGTCCGGCGATTTCCAGTGGAGATTTTTGCCGGCGGCGGCGATTTGGATAACCGCAAGCACATCGTACCCGCCCTCGGGCGAAGCGGCGCCATTGACAACCGTGCCGCTTGTTTGGCCGTTACCATTTGCGCCGAACAGCTCGTCAGCCGCCTGGGGGGCGGCATCGCTGAGGATGTTGGCAAGATACATGCGTCGCTTAAGCGTCCCTAGGTGCTGTGCGCGGGCTACAATTTCCTGTCCCGGATAACAGCCTTTGCTGAAGCTGACTGCTCCGACGATTTCCATATTGAGCATTTGCGGTACGAACTGTTCCTTTGTCGCAGGCGCAATAACGGCAATTCCACTGCGAATACTGAGCCAATCCCAGCACGCCGTTCCGACCGGCGTGGTGTTTTGCCTCAACTGCTCCCATAATGCAGGAGCTTGCTGGGCATCGCAGATAATTTGAAAGCGGTCCGGCGATATGCGGATCAATGTTGCCGATTCGTGATGTTTCACTCCAAGCATGGACTGCGGAATGGCGCCAAAGCAGTTCTTCGCGAGCATCTCAGCGTTCCTTCCGGCGACACCCAGGCACACGTGTGTGTCGCCGGCATCGGTTATTCTTACTTTCGAACTCAGTATAAATTTTGTAAGCCGATTTCGAATGTCCTCGCTTAAGCCGGCATGCAACTGCGCGAAAAAGCCGTCGGTTGCTTGCCAGAGCAACAGACTCGCGAGCACTCGGCCCTTTGGCGAGCAATAGCTGCTGTACTGCGCCGCTGTTGTGCCGAGGTTTTGCACGTCACTGGAAAGCTGCCCGTGCAAAAAAGCACGGCTGTCGGGGCCCCGAAAATACAGTAAACCGAACTGGGCAAGATCGCAGAGTATAGTGCCTGTTTGAACGGCGCGAAGTTCCCCCCCGGGATCGCCAAAATGACTTACCGCATCGTTTTCGATTGTTGCACCTGCACTTTGTAGGTAACGTCGCCAGCCGGAATACATGAGAAAGTCGGAAACATGGATTCGCGAGGTTAACAAGGCACCATTTTAACAAAGCGCATGCGACTCGGCTTCGACTGCGGTCTCTTTAATTGTTAGCTCATGCTTTTTACGTTATCATATGCTCGATAACTTACTGGTTATCTCATGACCAAGTATATTTTTGTAACTGGCGGCGTGGTCTCCTCCCTCGGTAAAGGGATCGCCGCCGCCTCCCTTGCAGCCATTCTCGAATCCCGCGGCATCAACGTCACCCTCCTCAAGCTTGACCCCTACATCAACGTAGACCCCGGTACCATGAGCCCGTTCCAGCATGGTGAGGTGTTCGTTACCGAAGACGGCGCAGAAACCGATCTGGATCTCGGCCATTATGAACGCTTTGTCAACGCCAAGATGAGCAAGCGCAACAATTTCACCACCGGTCAGATTTACGAAAGCGTGATTAAAAAAGAACGTCGCGGCGATTATCTCGGCGGCACCGTGCAGGTGATCCCCCACATAACAGACGAGATCCAAAGTTTCATTCAGCAGGGAGCAAACGCCGCGCAGGTCGCGATTGTCGAGATCGGGGGCACGGTGGGAGATATTGAGTCGTTGCCTTTCCTAGAGGCGATTCGCCAAATGAGCATCAGGCTAGGCCGCCATAATACGTGCTTTATACACCTTACGTTATTGCCCTATATCGCTTCCGCGGGGGAGATCAAGACCAAGCCGACACAACACTCGGTGAAGGAACTGCGAGAAATCGGAATTCAGCCAGACATTTTGTTATGCCGTGCTGACCGGCCGTTGCCGGAGGACGAGCGCAGGAAAATCGCATTGTTTACCAACGTGGAAGTAGAGGCTGTGATCTCGGCGATCGACGTGGACAGCATCTATAAGATACCCGGCATGCTGCACAGCCAGCGCCTTGACGACATCGTTTGTAAAAAGCTCGATATTACCGCTGCGCCTGCCGATTTGCGCGCCTGGGAGAAATTGGTAGAGGCGCTGGAGCATCCGTTGTACGCGGTGGATATTGGGCTGGTTGGCAAGTATGTGGACCTAACGGAGTCATATAAGTCACTTTCCGAGGCGCTCATTCACGCCGGAATACATACTCATAGCAAAATCAACATTCATTATATTGACTCGGAAAGCCTGGAAAACCAGGGTACGGCCTGTCTTGATAAGATGCACGCGGTATTGGTGCCGGGCGGATTCGGCAAGCGCGGGGTCGAAGGCAAGATCAGCGCGATACGGCACGCCCGTGAAAAAAGCGTGCCTTATCTTGGTATCTGCCTGGGCATGCAGCTTGCGGTGATCGAGTATGCGCGACACAAGGCGGGAATGGAAGGCGCCCATAGCACCGAGTTCGATGCCCAAACGCCGTATCCGGTGATTGCTTTGATCAGTGAATGGCGCAACCGCAACGGCAAGGTGGAACTACGGGATGCTCATTCCGACTTGGGCGGAACGATGCGCTTGGGCGGCCAGGAGTGTCTGCTGCAACGGGGCACATTGGCGCGGCAGATTTACGGCGCGCCAAAGGTGGTGGAGCGGCATCGTCACCGTTACGAGGTCAATAACCATTTCGTGCCGCGGCTTGAGCAGGCCGGTTTGCGAATCAGCGGCATTTCCGCCAACGAGGATTTATGCGAGATGATCGAGCTGCCGGATCATCCCTGGTTTATCGCTTGTCAGTTTCATCCCGAATTTACTTCTACACCCAGAGCCGGCCATCCGTTGTTCAAGGCGTTTATCGAAGCTGCATTACGCTATGCCGGCGCGCACGCAGAAAGCATCAAACAACTGAGTGTGGTTCGATGAAATTGTGCGGCTTTGACGCCGGACTTGAACACCCCCTGTTTCTAATAGCTGGCCCCTGTGTCATCGAATCGCGACAACTGGCCTTAGATAGCGCCGGTGCGCTCAAGGATATTTGCCAAGAGCTTGATGTTCACTTTATTTACAAGTCTTCTTATGATAAGGCAAACCGCAGCTCTGTAAAATCGTTTAGAGGCACAGGGATAGAAGAGGGTCTTGATATTTTAAGTGAGGTGAAGTCGAGGATCAAAGTTCCTGTGCTGACCGATGTACATGAAATTGCCGATGTGAACAGGGTGGCTGCGGTGGCCGATGTGCTGCAAACGCCGGCCTTTCTATGCCGTCAGACTGACTTTATTTATGCCGTGGCAAGCGCAGGCAGGCCTGTAAATATCAAGAAGGGCCAATTTCTCTCGCCTGGCGAGATGAAAAACGTGGTTGAAAAAGCCCGAGCAGCCAGCCGCCAGGATAACATCATGGTGTGCGAGCGCGGCGTCTCCTTCGGCTACAATAACCTCGTCTCGGACATGCGCTCGCTAATGGTGATGCGCGAAACCGGGTGCCCGGTGGTCTTCGATGCCACGCATTCAGTGCAGTTACCCGGAGGCGAGGGCAATAGAAGCGGCGGTCAGCGCGAGTTTGTGCCGGTGCTGGCGCGCGCGGCGGTCGCAAGCGGGATTTCAGGGATCTTTATGGAAACTCACCCCGATCCCGACAAGGCTCTGTCGGACGGCCCCAACGCTTGGCCGCTTGGACTCATGCGCGAGTTGCTGCAAACCTTGAAGGAACTGGACCAGTTGGTGAAACAAAAGGGTTTCGCGGAGGAGAGTTTGTGCAAGACGCCGATTAAGCACGAAAAAAAGGCAAAATATGAGCGCCATCGTTGATGTGGTTGCACGGGAAATTCTCGATTCGCGAGGCAATCCGACCGTAGAAGCGGATGTTCTGTTGGAATCCGGGGTATTGGGGCGCGCGGCAGTGCCGTCGGGCGCGTCCACCGGAAAGAACGAGGCAATTGAATTACGGGACGGCGACAAGCAGCGCTATTCTGGGAAGGGTGTTCTCAAGGCGGTGGAGAATATCAATACGGAAATATGCGAAGCGATCATCGGGCTGGACGCCGTCGAGCAAGCCTTTATCGATCACACCTTGATTGATCTAGACGGAACTGAAAACAAATCGCGCCTCGGGGCCAATGCCATACTGGCGGTTTCCGTCGCGGTGGCCAAAGCTGCGGCGGAAGAATCCGGTTTACCTTTGTACCGTTATTTCGGTGGATCAGGACAGATGCATATGCCGGTCCCGCTGATGAACGTAATCAACGGCGGAGCGCACGCCAATAACAACATCGACATGCAGGAGTTCATGTTGATTCCGCTGGGAGCAAAAAGCTTTCGTGAAGCGCTACGCTATGGCGCTGAAGTGTTCCACACGTTGAAAAAACTGATTGAAGAAAAAGGCATGCCTACGACCGTCGGCGACGAAGGAGGCTTTGCCCCTAATCTTGAAAACAATGAGGCGGCGCTGCGCCTGATTGTGCAAGCGATCGAGAAAGCAGGCTTTCGGCCGGGAGCGGATCTAGCTGTCGGCATTGATTGCGCAAGTTCGGAGTTCTTTAAGAACGGCAAATATGAACTTGCCGCCGACAGTCTTAGCCTCAATTCCAAGCAATTGAGCGATTACCTCGCCGCCTGGGCGGACAAATATCCCATAATCAGCATCGAAGACGGCATGGCGGAAACCGACTGGGAAGGCTGGAAGACGCTGACACGGCGCTTGGGAAATTCCTTGCAGCTCATTGCTGACGACATATTTGTGACCAACACAAAAATCATCGCTGAAGGCATCAGACAGGAAATCGCCAACTCGGTGCTCATCAAGATTAATCAGATCGGCACACTTAGCGAAACATTTGCTGCAATCGACCTCGCCCAGCGCTCCGGCTACACCGCGGTAATTTCCCACCGGTCCGGCGAGACCGAGGACACCACAATCGCGGATATCGCGGTCGCGACAAATGCGATGCAGATAAAAACGGGCTCGCTGTCGCGCTCTGACCGCCTGGCAAAATATAACCAGTTGCTACGGATCGAGGAGGATCTAGGCGACATTGCGGTTTATGCCGGCCGCAACGCTTTTCACCAGCTGCGCTGAATGAAGCTCGTTACTCTGATTCTGATTGCTCTGATAGCCGCGCTGCAATATCCGCTGTGGCTGGGTAAGGGTAGTTGGTCCAGAGTTTGGGAAGTGGACCGCCAATTGCAGGATCAAATTCAGGCCAATCAGAAACTCCGTGCGAGGAACGCGGCGTTGGATGCCGAAGTGCGCAACTTGAAGCAGGGACTGCAAGCGATTGAAGAGCGCGCTCGCTCCGAGCTCGGAATGATCAAGCAGGACGAAATCTTTTTTCAGATTCTAGACGATAAGCAAAAAAGCAATTGAGATTTGCCGGCGCGACGCGTTGGCCTGCGGCAGTGTGCCTTTGGTCTTAATTCCAGGCAGTTTCCCAACCCTGTTTGTTCCGGCCTTTTGCCAGCCCGTTTAATCTAAAACGATAGTTTTAATCAGCGCACTAAGTCGCTAATTTTTGAGATAATACCACTCGCTTAAATTTCAGCCGAGAGTTACAATGATCGCGCGGGAATTCGGGTACTCTAAATTTGTGGAATAGCAAAAATATTTGCAGCAGTTTGGGCCTACATTTGAGCAGAACTAAATGATTACGCCGCTGGTATTGACACTCGATGCCGCCGGTCTTCCTCGCCGCTGGATCGATACGCAGGAGGCGGTTCTGTACTATGCACGCAACCTGGTTACCTGGTCGCTGGGAAACCCGGTGTGCGTGTACCGTGGGGGCATTTCAAGGCTGACCGGCAAGCGTTCAGAAATCGCCCCGAAACCCATAATCGCGGTACGCGGCAAGGTGCATACTGCGCATTTCGGATCCGAGCCGTGGCTTAACCGCGACACACTATTTCGGCGCGACCGGCACATTTGCGCGTTTTGCGGCGGCCAATATCACGCGCACGATTTGACCAAAGACCATGTCACGCCGACTTCAAGAGGCGGGAGCGATCGCTGGACGAATGTCGTGACGGCCTGTCGCACCTGTAATGAGCTCAAAGCCGACCGCACTCCTGAGGAGGCGGGAATGAAACTCCTTTATGTGCCGTATGCTCCGAATCGCTATGAAGGCATGATACTGGCGAACCGCCACATCCTTGCCGACCAAATGGACTATCTTCTCGCACACGTTCCCAAAAACAGCAGGCTGTGGTCGGGCAGGGACTAGGCCGGATTCGCCGCGCTTTGCGCACCAGGGTTTGCAAATCTCAAATTTGAGCTCCAGGCTTCGGGATAGGTGCCAAGTCGGTGCGTGACCATGCTACCGGCATAAGATTTTTTGGAGTGATAGCTTCGTAACTTAGTATTTAGCCTGACAAGCGCAGCCGGCGCGTTCCCGATCAATGGCACGCTTATTCCAACCGCAGATTACTCTGTCATGGCGTCGCTAACTTGCTGCTTCACAAGGACCGTTTTACTAATTTGGTCCCTGTGGCTTTTTGGCTAGAGGCGGTAAGTAAAACCTAGGCGTCGTTGCGAGGTCAAAATCAAATCGTCTTGCGATAGTTAGTAGGAGGGATCATGCAGCGATTGCTGGCGTGTTTTATATTTGGGTTCGCGGTATTCTTTTATGGTGCCGCTATCACCTATTCACAGGACAAAGCTGATACCTATACTGCCACCGTGGATCAGGACGGCGTTCAACATGTTCGCATCATAGGGGGCAGTTATTTTTTTAAGCCCGACAGAATCGTGGTAAAGAAAGGCATACCCGTAGAACTGATTGTGAGCAAGGAGCCGGGTCTAGTGCCCCACACGATTGTTGCGAATGCGCCCGAAGCGGGGATCGTTTTCGATGAATCCTTGAGCAGCGACCCCAAAGTCATCACATTTACCCCGAAAGCAACAGGTGAATTTGTTTTTTATTGCAAGAACAAATTGCTGTTTTTTCAGAGCCACCGCGAGAAAGGTATGCAGGGGGTCATCGAGGTGGTGGAGTAACGGTTGCTCGAGACAATGCAAAAGGTCTATGTATTCGTTTTCGGATTAAGCCATGTTCATAACAGGTATCGGAACCGCCAACCCGCCGCAGCGCTACACTCAGGAAGAGTGTTGGGTTGCGCTGCAGGAAAGCGCGCAGTATAAGCATCTCAACCGGCGCGCGCGCGCGGTGTTGCAGAAGGTCCTGTTGGGTGAGAATGGAATACGCACCCGATATCTCGCACTCAATCCGCTTACCGAAGTATTTGATGCAACACCAGACAAGCTGCATCAGCGTTTCGCTCGGCATGCCCCTGTTCTCGCGGTTCAGGCAGCGGCCAGCGCTCTGCATCAAGCTGGGCATCAGGCGGATGAAATAGACGCGATTATTGTCAGCACCTGCACCGGCTATCTTTGCCCGGGTCTTACCAGTTATGTGGCGGAAAATTTGGGATTGCGACCGGATGTGCTGGGACTTGATCTGGTGGGTCAGGGTTGCGGCGCTGCGCTGCCGAACCTGCGTACTGCGGAAGCATTTTTGACTGCCAAGCGTTGCCAGCGCGTACTTTCGGTTTGCGTGGAGATTTGTAGCGCCGCGTTCTACATAGACAACGATCCTGGCGTGCTGATCAGCGACTGTTTGTTTGGCGACGGCGCGGCAGCCGCGGTACTTGCGGATCAACCGAATCAGCGGTTGCGCCGAATCGAATGGAAAGAAAGTGTGTCGCGTATCGACCCGCTTAACCGCGATACACTGCGCTTCGAACAAAAAAACGGCATGTTGCGCAATATACTGACTCCGCCTGTGCCGCAACTTGCCGCTCGCAGTGCAGAACTTGTGCTCGGCGACGTACTGGAAAAGACCGGCGTGTCGCGCAACCAAATAACTACGTGGATCTGGCACGCCGGAGGGCGCGATGTGTTAACGGCTTTACAGCAGCAGCTCAGTCTTGCGCCGGCCGATCTTAACTGGAGCAGTTCGGTATTGAGCGAATATGGCAACTTAAGCAGTCCGTTTGTCTATTTTGTGCTGCAGGCGGCGCTCGAGGGGCACGCGCCAGGTGGCTGGTGGTGGTTGTCTTCTTTCGGTGCCGGTTTCAGTTGTCACGGTACTCTGCTGCAAATTCAGTAGGCCACAGAAATACGCGCGACGATGCTGCGTTGTGTTGAGCCTGAATGGCTTGATGAACTGCCGCCGGAAGATCCCCGAGCCATCCGCTCGAGAGGCGATTTGCAACGTGTCAACAGATGGATGGGGCAGGCAGGGATTATGCGGAGGGCGTTGCTCAGCAGCCGCGGCCTAACCGCGCCGCGCGTCGTGCTCGAGCTGGGAGCAGGCGACGGGACTTTTATGCTGACAGTAGCTCGCAGCCTCGCGCTCGGCTGGAAAAACGTCAAGGTGATTTTGCTTGATTGCAAAGATATCGTCAGCAACGAGACGCTACACGGGTTTAAGGCCTTGGGATGGGACGTGGAAACGATTAAAGCGGACGCATTTGAATTTCTGGGGCAAGCTAAGCAGCGTTCGGTCGACGCTATCACGGCAAATCTTTTTCTTCACCATTTCCGGCATGAACGATTAACTCAATTATTGCTCCAGGCCGCGCGAGTTGCAGATCTGTTTGTAGCATGCGAACCGCGTCGCTCTACGTTGGCTTTGGTAGGAAGCAGGCTGCTATGGGCCATCGGATGTAACAGCGTGAGCCGGCATGATGCCGTCGTGAGCGTAGGTGCGGGATTTGCCGATGAAGATCTTTCCGAGTTATGGCCTGACCAAGACGACTGGCGATTGACAGAGCGCGCGGCGGGGCTTTTCACGCATTGTTTTGTGGCACAGCGCAGCGGAAGATCAATGGGTCCACAAAATGAAATATGACGCCCTCATCGTCGGCGCAGGACCGGCCGGAGGAACGGCTGCGTTGCTGCTTGCCAAGGCGGGATGGTCGGTTGCGGTGGTGGAAAAATCAAAATTTCCTCGGCGCAAGGTTTGCGGTGAATTTATATCCGCGACCAGTTTTCCGCTTTTTCATAGGCTCGGGATTGCGCGGCAGTTTTTTGAGCAGGCAGGTCCGGAAGTGCGCGAAGTGGGCTTATTTGCCGGAGAAACAGTATTAACCTCGGCAATGCCCGGTTCAAAGAATTCCGATGAATTATGGGGCAGGGCGTTGGGGCGGGAACATTTGGATACGCTTCTGTTGGATGCCGCTGCGGCGGCCGGCGCGCAGGTATGGCAGCCTTGCGCCGTAACGCATCTGCAGCGACGCATCGAAGGTTTTACCTGTACCGTTTCGAATCGCGGCACAATGGTGACATTACAGGCAGGAATCGTAATAGCGGCCCATGGATCGTGGCAGCCGGGAAGTTTACCAACACAAGCTGTTCATCGCTTGCGCCGTAATTCCGATCTGTTTGCGTTCAAGGCGCATTTTGTGGACTGCGATCTAAAGCGCAACTTGATGCCGCTGCTCATTTTTCCCGGAGGGTATGGGGGAATGGTGCAAAGTGACAATGACCGCGTAAGCTTGTCTTGCTGCATCAGGCGCGATTATCTGCGGCGCCTACGCCGCGAGTTCCGCGACATCAACGCAGCGGATGCAGTACTGAAACATATCGAAGCTCGCTGTCACGGCGCGCGTGAAGCGCTCGCTCGCGGCCGAGTGGAAAAGACTTGGTTGGCTGCGGGTCCAATCCAGCCGGGCATTCGCAAGCGCTATTTGCAAGGCATTTTTTTGCTGGGCAATGCCGCAGGAGAGGCGCATCCTATAGTGGCTGAAGGCATCAGCATGGCAATGCAATCGGCATGGATATTGTGCGACTACCTTGTCGGGCGGCAGCAGGACGCTTTGGGTGGAACAGGGCTCGAAATACTTGCCAAAGATTATTCTGCGACTTGGCGAGAAGGTTTCGCGAAGCGAATTCATGCAGCAGCGATGTTCGCGCATCTCGCTATGCGGCCTGCAACTTCGGCTATGTTGTTGCCGCTCCTGAAACTGTTTCCCAAGATATTAACTTTGGGGGCCAAATTGAGCGGAAAGACAAAGCACGTGGCACTGGCGCGGCGCTTGCGCGTATCAGGAACGATGTAAAATCGGGTTTTCACGGGGTCGCCAGATATCAAGACTTTACATGAATTAATTAATGTAATACTTTGTATATGCAACTATATTATAGAGTCCAGCGACCGAACAAGAATCACGCCAACGATATATCCTTTATGTTTGTTGCTGCATGGTCCAATGCTTGTTAGGCTATCTACCGTGAATAGCACCCTCCGCGTTGGAAAAGGAAACCGAACCCGCAGCTTCTAATTTGTTTGCCGTCTTTAGATTTCGAGCCAATCGGAATCTGCCATCTGCATGCCTTTGGAGGATACTCGCGATGCGCAAGATACCCAGCAGAAATCCGCGTTTTGAAAAAAAACTCTTGATCCGTGAAGCACCGACGTTTTTATCCGAGCTCGCAGAGCGCTACGCGCGCGTGCGAGAGACCAGCAAGCGGCTGCTAGAACCTTTGACTGCAGAAGACTGCGCGCTGCAATCAATGCCGGATGCGAGTCCGACAAAGTGGCATTTGGCACACACAAGCTGGTTCTTCGAAACCTTTATTCTCGAGCGCTTCGTCGCACATTACCGGCCGTTTCACCCGGCTTACCGCGTGCTGTTTAACTCCTACTACAATACGGTCGGAGACAAGCATCCGCGCCCGGAACGAGGCTTGATTTCGCGACCCGATATAAATGAGGTGTTGGCTTACCGAAGCCATGTCGATGAGCAAATGGCGGCGCTGTTCGAGGAGCCGCCCGCCGATCGAGATGAATTCGCGGCATTGGCGGAACTCGGAGTTAATCATGAGGAGCAACATCAGGAATTGATGCTCACGGACATCAAGCATCTGTTCTGGAAAAACCCGCTCCGGCCCGCTTATCGGAGCCAATGGCCGCTAACCATGGTGCGAGCGCGGAAAACGCGGCGCATCGCGTTCGCAGGCGGCACATTCCAGGTCGGAGATTTGGGAATTCGGTTTGCATTTGACAACGAGCGGCCGCGTCATGCAGTGATCTTGCGTGACTTCGAGATTGCATCCCATCCGGTAACTCATGGAGAATTTTTGAATTTCGTGGAGAACGGCGGATACCAACGGCCGGAACTTTGGCTGTCAATGGGATGGGATATTCTGAACCAGCAGGGGTGGCAGGCGCCGCAATACTGGGAGCGCGACAATGGCGATTGGTATACCTTTACGTTGCACGGAATGGAAAAAATCGATCCCCATGCGCCGGTTAGTCATATAAGTTTTTTTGAAGCGAACGCCTATGCGCGCTGGGCCGGTGCGAGATTGCCAACGGAGGCCGAGTGGGAGAGGGTTGCATCGGAAATTGCGGTAGACGGAAATTTTCTTGAAAGCGCTGCCTTGCATCCGCTGGCATTGCGGCGCGATCCGCCCCGTCCCGGACTGGCTCAGTTATTTGGGGACGTCTGGGAGTGGACGCAAAGCTCGTATGCACCGTATCCCGGATTTAGGCTTGCCCAAGGCGCGGTGGGCGAATACAACGGCAAATTTATGTGTAACCAGTACGTGCTGCGAGGCGGTTCATGCGCAACACCGAAGGCACACGTTCGCGCCACATATCGCAATTTCTTCCCGCCCGAGGCGAGGTGGCAATTCAGCGGCCTGCGTTTGGCGTGGGACGCGCAATAGGTTCATCGATTGGGTTAGTGGCGTCATTGGAACTCAAATGCGAGTTGCAGCCATAAGTTAGTCAATTGCGACTCCTTGCCGCGACAATTTGGTCAGCGGACCGGAAGCGCCAAACTGATAGCAACGATATCGACGCCCGGATCGTAACTGCTGAACAGGTCGTCGTGAGATAAATGACGGGCTGCTAACTCAATTCGCATGTCGTTCGCGAATCGGCGCCCAACGCTCAATTCGAAATAAGCTTCTTTGGCGCTGCCCAGGTTCTTGCCGTTGCCGCGGCTGTAGCCGGCTAATGCAAAAGTCGAAGCAATTTCCATTTGATAGGGAAGAGAGACATTAAACCTCAGCCCGCCGTAACCGTATATCGAGCGGCGGGCAGTCGCGGCAAAACCAATCACAGGCTGGCTGTTCCAGAAATGCTGGCCCCCGAATCGGTATTCAGCTGCAAAAACTGGGGTTGGATCGCTTCCCGCACCGACATCAAAAGCGCCGGCGCTCACCGCCGCCAGGCCAACGGGCGCTTGGGGCGGGGGCGGGCTCAGGATTGCTTTTCCGGTCACTAAAACGTCCGCGACGATAATAAATGCGGCACCTGCGTCTGGGTTGAAACCGGAAGCGTGGGACGCGGAAGCCAACAATAATCCGGCCAGAGCCAGCCACGGGTTCCGCCCCATTTTTACCGCCGCGCCGTTTGCGTGAAACATTTGAAAAACCCCGATAACGCAGACGTTCCAGCCCTTGTTTCCTATCGTCTTTGCTTAATAGTACCGGAATACGTGGAGCACCTTCGGAGGTAATAAATATTTTTCGGTTCTGGAGATGCAAATTTTAGCAATTACCAGGGCAAGCAGATAGCCACAACCTCTTGCCTGCTAGGCCGGGTATCTCAGTCGCAGCAGAATGAAAGCTTTTTAGGCGGGCGATTTTGGAAAGAAACGATTCAGAACGGGATAATTTTGCATCGACCACCGGTGTCCGCCGTATTAGGGCGGACACCGGGATTGATGGTCACTGCCTGAAGATTTCGCGCCATGCGCGCCTCTTTAGCGGTCCGGCAGGCGGGGGCGCGCCAGGGTTGTTTTCCAGGACACTGGCGAGTCCGCCGGTCGAGCCGCTGAGTATTTTGTACTCTTTGCCGCTACCGGTCGCGCCGCTGATGACGGTGGGGGTGGGAGCGATACCCACGGTCGAGGCGATGCCGCTTACATAGTACTGTGTACCATTGACGGTAACCAAGTCGCTCGTGGTGAAGTTATTATCGCCGTTCACGTCAAAGGGCGAGAAGGTGAGCGTTCCCCCGCTGATTGGATCGAGGTCCATGGTCCAGGTGGTGCCACCGGCGGTGCACAGGTTTGCCGAGGGCGTGGCGGTGTTGACGACCAGTTTCTGGGTACTGATGATGGGGTTATACGCCACCCGTTCCCCGGTTGCGGTACCAGAGCCATACACCGGGTTGCCGCTCGCATTCACATTCGGGAAATCCATGTACCAGCCGGTATTTGTGGGTGCAGTCGTATAGTTGACCGCATTTTGGCTGGTGACCCTGAAGGTGCCCGCACTTGTTGTGACATTGGCAAGCACGGATTGGGAGACCAGTAGGCTACGCCCGCTCACCGTTGATCCGTTATCCCAGATGCCGTACAGCGTTTGTTGGCTTACATTTGACGCGTCGCTAGCCTGCAGATAAAGGCCCGTGCCAAAGAGCACCATTTCGCCCCCATTCGGATTGGGATAGACCACCGGTGCCGAGGTGATCGGTTGCGCATTGTTGGAGGCGTCCTTGGCGGTAAAGAGCGGCACCGGAGATCCAACACCGCCAAACGCTGTCTTCCAATTGGAGGGGTTTGAACTCGTAACATCGAATTTCCACATATTCCCTTGGAGATCGCCGACATAGATATAGTCGATGACCCCATCGCCGTTGGCGTCCACCAACGCGGGTTGGGCCAGCCCGTTGGGGGAGCCTGCTGTACCGACCATGGTATCGAGCTTGATGTAATTGGTGCCCGCGACCCAGGAACTGCCGGTGGCGCCGGGTTGGATAAACAGGATATAAACTACGCCATGGCCGGTCGCGCTCGCGTGATTATCCAGCGGGCCTTCGGCACCGCCCATGTTGGGGCAGGGCCGCACCGTGCAGGAGTAGGTGTTGTTGTAGCCGTTGCCAAACACCACTGCCCACTGGCCGTTGGCCATCTTGCCAATTTGCGGCTGGCCATAGACAAAGCCCAGATCCGCATCATCGGAGTCGGTGAATTCCCACAGCGCAAGCTTATTGGCGTTGGCTTCGGTAAATTGGCTGGGATCGGTCACATCGAGGGCAAACACACCCTGGCCGCCCGCCCTTAAATCGCCCACGAGCACGCTCTTCCAGTTGGAGGCGGCGGGGCAGGGGTTGGCGAGTAAGGGGGGGGTTGGCATGCACACGTCTTGGACGATGGCCGTGCCATCCACATAATAGCGGTGCACGTAGTTTTGCGACATGAACTTGGGCAAATCGGAATAAATCCGGCTTGGCACATAACCCAGTACTTCGTCACCGCCACCGGAGGCTGTGCTTTGAACCGCATTGAATCCATGCAGCAAGCCGTCGTTCGCACCCATGTACACCACCGGAGTGCGGTTGGCGTAGGTGCTGGCAAAGGTTCCATACGTTGGATCCGAGGTATGCGCAACATCGGTGCTGCCGGGCGCGCCCACATATTGCGGGTTGGAATTGATGATGTCTCCCAGCTTGCTTACCGGACGCCTTCTGAAGGTGTTGGCGGAGGTCCCTTCATTGCTTGCATCACCCCTTAAATAAGCCAGCCGCGAAGAGCCCAGCGCATCTACCGTCCCACTGGCATTTTGATTGAGGTAGGCCGCAAGCGTTGCATTGGCACTCACGTTGCTCCACTCAAAGGGAATGCCGGAATTATTATGGGCAACGCCGGACGCCGGGTTGTAGCTGATGATCACGCGGCTCGTTGGCAGTTGCGTGTTGATTTGCTGGCCCGAGTCCCAATCCGCCGTGTTAGAAATGTTGCCGTTCAAGTCCACCGGATAGGACAGCAGCTGCCCGCTCCAGTCGGCGCTATTAAAGCGCGCCTGAAATACCCGGGTTCCGGTATTAAGCGAGGTTGAGTTGGTCGCAACCGAGGTCGACGATGAAACACCCAATATCTGGGTAAAGGCCCGATCCAGCGATATCTGCAGCTGGCCTGGATTGGTCACGGGGAAGTAATTATCCGGGATGCCATCGCTGCCATCGAGCCCCGTGCTGTTGATCACTTTGTCCCACTCGGCGACTTGGTCGGGACGACCGTTGCCATTGAGATCATGAAAGCCGCCGTATTTCGCCACATACCACAGCGGATCGTTCAGCGTGCCGCCGACGCCGGTCACGTTATATGTAGCGCTCATCGATGGAACCACGGGATTATTGTCGATCGTGCAAGCACTACATTCGGTCGTGACCGTACCGCTGGGCGAGGTGTACTGGTAATAGAAGCCGGGCTTCGAGGTCGTGGCGGTCGCGGGATCAAGGCAACCGGTGCCGCCGTTAATGGACCAATTAGCAGAATTGCTATCTTGTATCCCGGAAAAGAAATGGGCGCCATCTTTATTTGTTCCGGAGATGACATAGCCAAACCCGTCGCAGCCGTTGCCACCGCGGCCCGCCACTTTTGTCGATACCGTGATTTGACTCGTGCTGGTATTGACCTGGTAGCTGATAATTCCATCTATGTCCAGCTCGTAGTCTGCGCCTTGCCCCGATTCGTCCCATTGGACTAGGTAGGTGCCAAAGGGACCGGTCGCGTTGGTGCCGGTGGTGATAATTTTAAAGTCCACAATTTGTCCAGGGCCGAAGGTGACGATCTGGTCTTCAAACTTGCCCGCGGGCATGATTGTGACTGTCTTGGCGCCCACCGGAATGGTGATCTTCGGAACATTGGGCGATAGCGTAAGCGCAGATGTCGTGACTTTGAGCGAATTAGCATCGCTCGCGGGCACGGTAAGATCAGTGCGAATCCGGTTGGTATGAGCCTCATAGGCGATACCTGCAATATCGTAAGAACCCTGATAGCGGGGCTGGTCGGGGCAGATGCCCGACGCGCTGCCCAAGGCGCTAATGACCTTAGGTGAGCAGGTGCTATCGTTCACCGAGCCGCTGTTGCCGATTAACCAGGTGCCCCCGTTGATATTCTCATGCTGGCTGTCGCCGATGGTATTGGTCCATTGCTGGGCGCTTTGCGCCGTATTCAGGTCGGTTATTCCACCCAGTTGGTCGCTGTCAAAGGATTGGGTCGCAGCATTGATTACCAATGTGTTCAACGGCGCGCAGTATGTATTGGCGCTCAAGGGATCGTTCCAGCTGGGTTGCGAGAGCCCTAACACGGTGTCCTGAACCGTGCCGCTATAGGTAAATTGCGGGTTCGGGGTTTTATGCGCTAAATAACGCAGCGACTCCAGATACATTTCCGAAATCGGGTTGCCCCAAGAGCCGCAACGGCCTTCAGAGAAATCCCCCCGGTTCAGGTACGACCCCGGTGGGCCGCTGCCCGAATTGGCTTGGACGATGCCGCAATTGTCGCTGGGCGCGCCTGCCGGGGGGACGGCGTCACTATAACTTCCCCACGTGCCCCCATTGCTGTCCGTGCTGCCCCAGTAATAACCGTAAAGCTTGAAGTCATCGAGGTTATCAACAATGCTGCCTGCAGCAGGGCGCAAGAATTGGCCAGTGCTCGAATTGACTTCATCGGTAAACGAGCCTGCGTTCTTGCGCAACACTCCGCCCGATTTGTTTTTCGCATAGCTTCCTGTGAAAAGGCCGAAACTCAT